>JAAZLH010000296.1 GCA_012799415.1 Candidatus Epulonipiscium sp.
CTTCTTCGTTTTCTTTCTTCTTGAAATATATATTCTATAATCAAATCTTGGGTATTTGAATCTACTTCAATAAATTGAACTCTGTATTCATAAGGATATAATTCTACGTACGATTGATCTCCTGATAAAATCTTACCTTTAATATGAAGTTCTTGTGTAGGCGATAGCAGAATCTTAGAGGTAATGATTTGACCTAGTGCAAGTTCTTTGGCATTTATAAACCGAAAACCACCTCCGCTAACATCTTTTATAATTCCTGTATGAATTTCTTTATTCTCATCTTTATATTGAAAAGGTAAAATACAACTCATTCTATAAAAAGATCGGCGTTGTACCTTTTTCAAAGGCAATGTTACTCCCACTGTCATCAGATGTAAATCCCCAAGCCTATCCCTATGAATAATTGTGCCCATACAACTCCAAAGACCTTTGGAAGTATAGAAAACAAATTCATAAGGCTGATATAATTGCAAAGGAACAACCATTCCTTTTTGGATAGGTGCTGAAATTTTTATATGATTTTCATCAACAAATTCTTGTACTTGGCTTACATATGGCCACTGTTTTTGTTCATGAAAGTCTTGAGGATAAATCTCCACTTTTTTACCTATTGTTGTCGCTAACATAGTATCCTCCTCTACATTTACCCAATCAAATGAAATAGTTTTTTCATAAACTCCCCTAAGCCTGTGTTTTTTGCGGGCTCGTGTGGTAAATCTATCAAAGAACGTCCAATGGTCCTAATGGCTTTCGTTGCTGCACTATCTGGATAAGAAAGACAGAAAGGCTTTTGTAGTTTTACAGCCTCTATGACTTTGCGATCATAAGGTACAGAGCCTAGATGATAAACAGGCATATTTAAAAATTTTCTAGATGCTTGAAAAATTTTATTAAACACTTCCTGTCCCTCTGCCAAAGTGTCTGCTCGGTTTACAAGTAAGTGAATTTTAGGCAGAAAACCTTTTACTCTAGCGTTGTTTCTTACTGTCTTAATTAAGGCATAGGCATCTGTAATAGAGGTGGGTTCTGGTGTAACAACAACAACAGTCTCATCTGATGCCTGAATAAATTGCATTACAGTGTCTGATACACCTGCCCCAGTATCAATAAGGACTATATCTGCCATTTCTTCTAGTGGTTGTAGCTTATTTATAAATTCTTGAATCTGACTACTATTCAAATGAACCAGATCATCTACTCCTGATCCACTAGAAATAAATTGAACACCTAAGGGTCCAGATGTTAATATATCCTTGACATTTTTCTGCCCAAAAATCAAATCTGATAAAGTTGCCGTAGGAATTACACCTAGAAGTACTTCTATATTGGACAGACCCAAATCTGCATCTAAAATGACTACTTTTTTCCCTTGTTGTGCTAATGTTAGTGCAGTATTGATTGTTATATTGGTTTTCCCAACTCCACCTTTACCACTAGTAACAGTAACTACCTTTGCCTTTTTTGCATAATCTTTTTGTTCATTGTGGTGTTGATTTACCATCATTCGAAGTCTGGTTGCTTGATCCATGAATCTTCATAACTCCCTAATAGTATTTTTGCTATTTTTTGAGGATTTAATAATTCAATGTCTTCCGGCACATTCTGTCCATTTGTAAGATATGAAAAAGGTTGTGACGTAAGCATCCGAATATTAAGGATGTTCCCTAAACAAGTAGTTTCATCCATCTTCGTCAAAATAATATGGTAGTCTGTCATCGCCGTATACATCTGTAAAATACGCTGTAAATCATTATATTTGGTGGTTAAACTAAGTACAAGATATACTTGTTTATTAGGTAACTCACCTAGCAACTCAGATAACTCGTTAAATTGGTTTGGATTTTTATGAGAACGTCCTGCTGTATCAATAATAACCCCATGCTTATCTTGAAAACATTGGAGAGCAAAAGTTAATTCTTCTTTACCATAAACAACTTCTATGGGAATATCTAGAATTTCTGCATAGGTTTTCAATTGATCTACTGCTGCTATCCGGTATGTATCAGCAGTTATAAAACCTAGCGTTTTTTTTTCTTTCAGAGCATGATGAGCTGCAATCTTCGCAATGGTTGTTGTCTTGCCGACTCCTGTTGGACCAATAAAAACAATTTGACTTGGTTCCGTTAGGTCTAAGGCCTTAGGCTCTCCTATCCATTGTATAATCCTATTATACACGATTCCAACCAATTTGTTTATATTTCCTTCATCTTTTTCAGAAAAATCGTCTAATCCTTCTAATATTTTTTCTATTACTTCTGTTTCTACTTCGTTGTTAAGAAGATTTTGATGAAAAACTTCTAAAATCTTATTTTTGTACTTTCGCTCTATAGGCTTCTGATGTTGAAAGGCATTGGAAGTATGATCTACCACTGTATGCAGTAATTTTTCCAAATGGTCTATTTTGCTTTCTAATATTTGAACTGTTTTTTCTTCTGATTGAAATTGTCTTTCCCTTTTTTCTTGATCAATAGCTGCCATCACTTCTACTTTAGGCGATCTAAAAAAGCGATAAAATCCTTTAGGATTGATTTTTTTAATATTCAGGATAATAGCATCCATTCCAAGTTCTTCTTGTGCCTTTTTAATTGCTTCTTGTTCCGTAGCAGCCTCATATCTTTGAATTTTCATGCTATATTCACCATCCCTGCCGACCGTACTTCTACTGTAGGTTCGACTTCATTATAAGATAATACAATGAGATCAGGAGCTATGGATTCTGTGAGTCGCTTAAAATAAATACGTACAATGGGTGAAGTTAAAACAATAGGCTGTTGGCCCATTCCAATCATTTTGTTCATTTCCTCGGTTAAACTTTCAAAAACACGTTGAGATAATTGAGGGTCTAAAGCTAAATAAGAGCCTTGTTCTGTATGTTGTACCGAGTCCATAATTAACTGCTCTAATTCTGGGTCTAAGGTCAAAACATTGTTTTGCTGTTGATGAAAAATTTTTTTAGAAATAGCTCGCCCTAAAGCCTGCCTTACATATTCCGTTAACATATCCGTATCTCGGATCGTCGTACCATAATCAGCCAATGTTTCAAAAATAGTCACTAAATCTCGAATCGAGATACCTTCGCGCAATAAATTGGTTAAAACCTTTTGAATTTCTCCTACAGTTAAAATTTTAGGTACCAGTTCATCAATCAATGTTGGATGATTTTCTTTTACGTTATTAATGAGAGTCTGAACATCTTGGCGACTCAGCAGTTCATCTAAATGCTTTTTAATCACTTCAGTAAGGTGAGTAGCGATAATAGATGGCGGGTCAACAACCGTATACCCTAAAGCTTCTGCACGTTCCCTTTGGGATTCAGAGATCCAGAGTGCAGGTAACCCAAATGCAGGCTCAACTGTATCTACACCATCTATTTCTTCCTCTACATATCCTGGATTCATAGCCATATAATGATCAAATAAGATTTCTCCCCCTGCTACTTCTACCCCCTTGATCTTAATTAAATATTGATTTGGATTTAATTGAATATTATCTCTAAGGCGAATAATCGGTACAATAGTTCCTAACTCTAAGGCCAATTGTCTTCTAATCATCACAACGCGGTCCAGCAAATCACCGCCCTGATTAATGTCAGCCAACGGAATAATGCCATAACCAAATTCCAGCTCAATAGGATCAATCTGTAATAAAGAAACTACATTTTCTGGTTTCCTTATTTCATCAGCTTCCACATCTTCCGTTGAAATTTCTTCTTCAATAACTTGGAGTTTTAAATTTTGATCCATTCGATAGGCTGAAAAAATAATAACTCCTCCTATAGGAACCATAATTAAAGCCTCTAAAGGCGTAGCAATTCCTAAGAAAATAAGTACGCCTCCAGCCAAATAAAGAACCTGTGGTACTGAGAATAATTGATTTCCTATTTCTGCACTAAGATCAGATTCTTTTGATACCTTTGTAATTAAGATACCTGTAGCCATTGAAATCATTAAAGCAGGAACCTGGCCAACTAAACCATCTCCAATGGTTAGAAGAGTATATTTGGCAAGGGCCTCTGATAATGAAATAGGTGAGCTTCCTCCAAGTCCTGTAGTCCCCATGATTAGCCCTCCAATAATATTGATAAAGGTAATCATAATTCCTGCGACGGCATCCCCTTTTACAAATTTACTAGCTCCATCCATGGCGCCATAAAAAGCCGCTTCATCTTGAATTTTCTGGCGACGTTCCCTCGCTTGTTGTTCATCAATTAAACCCGAATTCAAATCCGCATCAATAGCCATCTGTTTCCCTGGCATAGCGTCTAAGGTAAAGCGAGCCGAAACCTCTGCCACTCGTTCTGAGCCTTTGGTAATAACCATAAACTGAACAATAATCAAAATAATAAAGACTACAATTCCAAGAACAGGATTTCCTCCAGCCACGAAAACACCAAATGTCTCGACCACATTGCCTGCATAACCATCTCGTAAAATTAATCGTGTACTGGATACATTTAGAGCCAAACGAAAAAGTGTAGTTAATAACAGAATTGTTGGGAATGTACTCATATTTAAGGCTTCTTTTGCGTATAGGGCATTGAACATAATGATAAGCGCAATCAAAATACTAATCGTTAATAATATATCTAATATCAATGGTGGAAAGGGAATAATAAAGACTACAATAGATACGATAAGAAAAAGTCCTAATGCCATATCTGTTATTTTCAAATTTGTTTTTTTCATTTGCTATGTTTCCCTCCTAACCATTTTTATTTTTAAATTGATAAACCCAGGCCAAAATTTCTGCAACAACTTGATATAACTCTGGGGGAATTTCTTGACCAATTTCTACTGTATAATATAAAGTTCTTGCTAAGGGTTTGTTTTCTACAATTTCAATTTCATTTTCCTTAGCTACCTCTTTGATCTTCTGTGCAATAAGATTCATTCCTTTAGCAATAACAATAGGAGCTTGCCCTGCCCCTACATCATATTTGATTGCAATTGCAAAGTGTGTAGGGTTAGTAATAATGACGTCGGCCTGAGGTAAATCTTGCATCATTCGCCGCATGGCCATTTCCCTCATCTTTTGCCTAATCTTCCCCTTAATTTCTGGGTTTCCTTCTTGCATTTTATATTCTTCTTTAATTTCTTGCTTGGTCATTTTTAAGTTTTGCTCTAATTCATATTTTTGATAAGCAAAATCAGCTATGGCTAAAAAAACAAAGAAAATTCCTACTCTTAGCGCCATATCTATGGCTAAATTCCCTATATAGGATGCAATTTGTAATATCGTCATATCGTATAGTAAATAAATACTATCTTGATTTTTTATAATAGATGAATAAATAATAATTCCGATAATAATTAACTTAAATAATGATTTTAGGAGTTCAACCAGTGATTTCATAGAAAACAAACGTTTAAATCCTTCTATTGGATTCATTCGATTCCATTTTGGTTTAAGAGGCTTCGTACTTGGTTTCCAACCCACCTGAGTCAAATTTGCGCCTATTCCTACAATTGTTGTAATAATTAGAAAAGGAGCTAAGATTAAAATTATTTTTTGCACTATATAAGCACCCCAGCGACTCATATAGTCTACTTGAAACAAATTTTCTCCCATAGTAAACATTTTATAACTGTCCCTAAAAACTTTCAACAGTTCTGAATAGACATAGGGAGCAAAAAGCCTTATACCTAGAAACATAAAAATAAACATAAATGCTGTATTTACTTCTGTACTTCTAGCTACTTGCCCTTCTTCTCTGGCTTTTTCTCTTTTTCGAGGAGTCGCTTTTTCTGTTTTCTCCCCACCTGGTCCTTCTTTTGATGCAAAAAATTGTAATTGATAATGTAGTCGTTCACTCATGGCATTAGTCCTTTAAGTACCATCAATATATCATCGTATAATTGTTCTATTATAAAATCTGAAACAGATGCAAAAATAGGCATCATAAGCCATAAAGTAAGTAAACCAAAAATTAGCTTAAGAGGTAATCCTACTACAAACATATTCATTTGGGGAGCTGTTCTTGCTAAAATCCCTAAAGCAACATTGATAATAAAAATAGATCCAATAACTGGACTAGCTATTTTAAATGCTAAAATAAAAAAGTTCCCCATCATAGATATATAGTGATGAAGTAACATTTCTTGCACCACAATCCCTCCGATAGGTACAATTTGATAACTATAGACTAAGGATCTTAAAATAGTATGGTGCCCATTGGTTATTAGGATCATAATGGACAATAGAAAATAATAGAAGTTGCCTGTAATAGGTACTTGTACTTGACTTAATGGATCAAAGACACTTACCATAGTAAAACCAATTTGAAAATCTATAAGTTGACCTGCTAAATATAAAATACTATAAACAAGATAAGTAATAAAACCCAAAAGAATACCAATGAAAATCTCTTGCAAAACAAGCCAACTATACCCTAAAGCATCCAATGAGTAAGAAAGTGTGCTAGCCGAAAAGGATGAAAGTAGAAGTAAACTAACCATAAAAGACAAGCCTATCTTGGTATAGCTTGGAACATTTTTACCCCCAAAAATAGGAGCTACCAAAAAAAAACTACTAATTCGTAAAATAATAAATAAAAACAAATCCCACTGAAAATAGATGTCTACCAAGGCCTATTCACCCTATCTTTATCATCCTATATAGTAATTAAAATTTGTATATAACTGTATAATAAACTCCATGAGGGTTCTTAACATCCAAGGCCCAAAGACTAATACACCAACAAATACGGCTAAAATTTTAGGAACAAAAGCAAGGGTGGGTTCTTGAATCGATGTTACTGTTTGAAATATACTCACAATCAGTCCCACCACCAAAGCCAATGCCAACATAGGCCCTGCTACAATAATAATTGTCCATAATGCCTCTTGAGCTAAATCAATAACCATCCCTTGATCCATTTAAACTCATCCTTCCTATCACCGAAAAGTTTTTATTAACTCTCCAATGATTAAATTCCAGCCATCCACCATAATAAATAATAAAATTTTAAAGGGAAGCGAAATCATAACAGGTGGTAACATCATCATTCCCATAGACATCAATGTAGATGCAACAACCATATCAATGACTATGAAAGGGATGTAAATTAAGAAACCAATTTGAAAAGCTGTTTTTAACTCACTAATAATAAAGGCAGGTATCAATACAGTAGAGGGAATTTCTTCTTTTGTGGATACCTTTTCGATTTGCCCAATTTTCATAAATAGTGCCAAATCCTTTTCTTCTACTTGTCGAAACATAAAATCACGAAAAGGATCCATACTTAATTGGATTGCTTCTTCTTGTGAAATTTCTCCTGCAGCATAGGGTTGCAATCCCTGAGTATTGGCCTCGCTAAAAACAGGTCCCATAATAAAGAATGTTAAAAACAAAGCCAAACCAATTAGTATTTGATTTGGAGGAGTTTGTTGAGTACCTAAAGCAGATCTCAAAAAATGTAACACAATAATAATCCTCGTAAAAGAGGTCATCATCATTAAAATAGAAGGTGCCAGTGCAATAATAGTTACAAAGAATAACATTTGTAAGCTACTAACAACATCCTGCCCAGTCTCTGCAACACCAACATCAACCCCAATACTTGGTAGGGTGATGGGCATGGTGTTGGGGGCTGCATAAGTAGGGATGGCTCCTATTACTATGAATAAGAGCAAAGCGATTCCATATGGTGTCCACCCTTTAATTTTACCCTCTTTCTTTTTATCCTTCATCTTGCATCTCCCTATCATTCTTGATCCTTCTTTTGTGATCCTTTTTGAATCCATTGACTTAAATAAGATTGAAAAGAAGCATGCTGCCCCGCCTCTATATTAGAAGTGGCGATAGTAGAAGGATCTATTTCCGTCATAAATGTAATATGATCTTTCGTTATCCCAATTAAGAATACTTGAGTTCCTACTTGAACCAATTGTAATATTTTTTGTGGCCCAATTCCAATAGATTCAATCACTTTAATATTTTTTCCTTGGTTCTTTTGAAACTGGGCCATGCTAATCCATTTTGTTACATAATAAGCTCCTAGAACAATGCCAATAAATAAAAAAACCAATAGAACAATCTTAAAAAACATAGCCCAATCTAATGGCATAACTTTTTACCCTAACACTTTGGATACTGCTTCAATGACTCTTTCTGCCTGGAAAGGCTTTACAATAAAATCTTTCGCCCCTGCTTGAATGGATTCAATAACCATCGCTTGTTGGCCCATGGCAGAGCACATAATAATATTTGCAGCATTATTGTTTTTCTTAATGTTTTTAACCGCTTCAATTCCATCCATTTCAGGCATTGTAATATCCATAATCACAAGATCTGGTTTTAATTCTATATATTTTTCTACAGCCTTTAGACCATTCTCAGCTTCTCCTACAACCTGATAGCCATTTTTAGTCAAGATATCTTTGATCATCATTCTCATAAAAGCTGCATCGTCAACAACTAGTACACTTTTCCCTGCCATCTCTATCCTCTCCTCTTTTAGAAACTCAAACTATATTCAATAAAATCTTAAATTCGTTTTTGCTGATCAATAATATCCGTAATACGAATACCAAAGTTTTCATCAATGACGACAACTTCACCTTTAGCTATAAATTTCCCATTCACTAAAATATCTACAGGCTCCCCGGCAATTTTATCTAATTCTACAATAGATCCAGGATTAAACTCTAAAATTTCTTTAATAGTTTTATGCGATCTACCTAGTTCAACTGTTACTTCCAAGGGGACATCCATAATCAAGCCGATATTTTCTTTATGGGGAATAAAGGATGGTTGATCAAAAGATTGAAATTGCACCGGCTGAACATTTACTGGTTGCTGCATAGGTATAGACCCTAATTGGGGCGCTCCTTGATTCCATTGAGCCATTTCTTGCCCTTGAATATTCTCATATGCTCGTTGTTGTGGTGGCGTTGGATGGGGTGCAGCTGGTGGTGGTGTACTAACTTCTTGCGCTACTGTTTGGATATCATTAGAATCTATTACGGTTTCATAGCTAGATTGAGCCGCTACTAAATTCTCATAAAGATTTTTTGCGAATTCCAAAGGAAGCAATTGCATAATTTCACTATTAATTAAATTTCCAACTTCCATCTTAAAGGAAACTTGTACAAAACCACCTTTACCAAAACCAATATCATCCTCGTTAATTTCTTTAGTTAAATCTAGAACAAAAGCATCTGGGGGCATGATATCTATTTTTTCATTAAAAATAGATGACATTGAGGTTGCAGATGATCCAACCATTTGATTCATTGCTTCGCTAATTGCACTTAAATGAAGCTCTGACAATTCCCCTGGCACATTGGTGCCATCTCCTCCCATCATTAAATCTGTAATCACTTTAACATCTTCTTCTTTTAATACTAATAGGTTTGCACCTTTTAAACCTTCCCTATATTCCACTTTAATAGCTACACAAGGGCGAGTATAAGAACTAGAAAGCTTGTCCCATGTAGTTACCCTAACCTGTGGAGTAGTAATGGTTACTTTTTGATTAAGCA
>JAAZLH010000297.1 GCA_012799415.1 Candidatus Epulonipiscium sp.
AAAGGAATAGCAAATCTACCTTTCAAATACGTAACTCATCAGGAGGTTTTAATCACTGAAGTAGGTGATGCGTAATGGGAATGGAATTTGCAGAGTTTGAGAATCTATTGAATAATTTCAAACAGGTTCAGAAACAATATGAAAGTTTTATTAGAAGTTTCTTAACAGAAATGGGCATGAGAGCTTTAGCAAATACTAAAAAGTTGACTCCAGTAGATACTGGCAATCTTAGGAATAGATGGGAATTAAGTGATGTATTTAGAAATGGAGATGAATTATATGTAGTATTATTCAATCCAGTAGAATATGCAAGTTTCGTAGAAGATGGACATATGCAAAGAAAAAGGTTTTTACCTATTGAATATCTAGATACTCCAGGAGGTCAGAAAATGGTAAATTCCTTAAAAGCTAGATATGGAGATGATATGAAAGGGATAATGTTAAAAGATAAATGGATTCCCGGTTATCACATGTCAAGGATATCTATAAATCATATAGAGCAAGAGATACCAAAGAGGTATGAAAAAGCATTAAAAGAATTTATGAAAGGATTGGGGGCGGGAGAATAATGGTAGGAGAGATTAAAGGCGAAAGCATTAAAAGTGCTATTGCATTAAAACTTAGAAGCGGTTTTGCTTATACTAATTCTGATACGCCTCCAATTACTATATATCCAAATATCTATAAAGAGAAGATTGTACAAGGAATGAAAAAACCAGCTTTCTTCATATGGGTAATGGATGTGAGGCAAGAAAAGTTAATGCGAAACAATTATGAAAGATTCTATCAAATGAATATTAGATATCATCCAGAAGAAAATGATACAACGACTTACGAAACATTAGCAGATATAGGAAATAAATTGTTTGAAGTATTATTAACAATTGATGTTCCAATTGATTTAGGAAGAAAAGATTCAGAAGGAAAGCCCATTGAAGATAAGAAACCAGTAAGAGGAAGTCAAATGGATTTTACGATACAAGATGATATATTACAATTCTTTGTAACGTATAAGATAGATGCAAAGCAGTATCAAGATAAAGGTCCAGAAATGGAAACATTAGAAATAATAAATAATTAAAGGAGGAAATAAAAATGGCAGGTGGAACATTTAAGGCTCAAAACAAGACAAGACCAGGAGCGTACATTAATTTTAAAGGCGTTAGTCAACCACTATCCAGTTTAGGTACTAGAGGTATTGTAACAATGCCTGTAGCATTGAGCTGGGGCGCTGAAATTACTGAACTGTTAAGCACTGAATTGCTTGATGGAGGCAGTTTACCGAAAATTGGTTATACCGCATTTGATGAAGAAGCGCAACTAATTAGAGAAGCACTGAAGCATTGTTACAAAGCGGTTATTTATAGGTTAGATATTGGTGGAACTAAGGCTACGGCCGTACTTGAAAATCTTGTAGCAACTGCTAAATATGCCGGTACAGTTGGAAACGAAATATCTATTTCAGTGACTGAGAATGAGGATAAGTTTGATGTAATTACTACCTTTAGAGGTATTGAAAGAGATAGACAAACCGTAAGCACTATCGCAGAGTTAATGCCTAATGATTGGGTAGTATTTAGTGGTACCGGAGGGTTAGAGGCGCAGGCCGGAGTTACTATGTCTTCAGGTACTAATGGTACAATATCTCAATCAACTTATGCTACATATCTAGACAAGATTAAGTCGTACAATTGGGACACTATGGGTATTCCATACGAGACTGAAGCGACCAATGCTAACATTATAACTTTTATTAAAAACATGCGTGAAGTTATAGGAAAGAAAGTGCAGGCGGTCTTGTATAATGCTGAGGCCGATTATGAAGGCATTATATCAGTTAATCAAGGATACGCAACAGCTAGTGAGGTAATTAGCCCGACATCCTTCGTAGCTTATATAGCAGGCCTAACAGCAGGCTCAAGCGCAGATACTTCCAATACTTATCATGTTATTGATGGAGCAGTTTCAATCACCTATCCAGAAGGTATTGCACCTTATGGGGATGAGGATATTGAAGATGCGTTAAAGCAAGGTAAGTTGGTACTGTCTACAAGGAGAGACGGGGCAATTGTAATAGAGCAGGATATTAATACGCTGCATACATTTACTCCCGAAAAAGGATACGCTTTTAGCAAAAACCGAGTTATTAGAACACTTGATGAAATTAATAACTCAGTTGCATTAATTTTTGAAAGGAACTATATTGGCAAAGTTAGTAACAATGCAGATGGCCGAAATATTTTCAAGTCCGACATTATTAGCTATCTTAATGATTTGCAAGCTATCTCAGCTATTCAAAATTTCGATAGTGCTGTAGACATACAGGTTGAGGCTGGACAGAATATTGATTCGGTAGCTGCAAATTTAGCAATTCAGCCTGTAGACTCAATGGAAAAATTATACATGACCGTATTAGTCGGTTAATGAAAAGGAGGAATTTTAATGAGTTCATTTTTAAGAGCTGGCGATACAATTAGTGGTCAGGAAGGCAAAGCAACGGCCATTATAAATGGAGTGGTGGAAGACCTATTTTTCGTAAAAACTGTTGAAGCCACATTTGAAAAGCAAAAAACCGAAGTAAGAGCACTTGGAAAAAGAGGCACCCAGCATAAGCCTACCGGATGGACAGGCAGTGGCTCAATGGCAGTGCATTATATTACATCATTATTCAGAGAAATAGCATTAAAGTATGCTAAAACTGGTAAGGACACATACTTTAACTTAACCATAGTTAATGACGACCCTGCCTCAACCATAGGTAAGCAAACTATCGTACTATATAATTGTAACTTAGATAGTTTGACACTTGCTAAGTTAGATGTTGATTC
>JAAZLH010000036.1 GCA_012799415.1 Candidatus Epulonipiscium sp.
CAGAAGCGGCCTACAATGCATTAAATGATTTTTTATTAGAAGGGATGCCTTGTGATCGTGTCAATGAAATCGTGAACCAAGATAATGAAGAATGTCAGTGGGAAACTACCATTTGTCTTCATACTCCTTATTGGGAACAGGTAGGTGGGGATGTGAAAAATTTCTATGACCTTAGAGAAGTTTGGATTTCTTCTTTTGTTACAACAGTCAATCCGGTACTTAAATATGAGAAACTATCTAGTAATCGTCAGCGAATTGCTGTAAAATAAAGTATCCAACGAGATGAACCATAAATGGACTTTAATATATTAGGAGGAAAAAATATGAATCGAGAAAGTATTCAAATCATGATGGAAGAGCATCAATATATTAAAAGAATGTTAGAAGTTATAAGAAGATATTGTTATCGAGTATTGCAAGGAAAAGAAGTAGAGTATACTGATGTCTATCGTATTATTGATTTTATAAGAAATTATGCAGATCGACATCACCATGGTAAAGAAGAAAAGATCTTATTTAATCGGATGATGGAGGAAATGGGAGCCTTGGGAGAAAAATTAATTCGACAAGGGATGTTGGTAGAGCATGATTTAGGCCGATTATATACCCAAGAGTTAGAAATTGCTGTAGGCAAAGTAATAAATGGAGATGAAGAATCAAAACTAGATTTGATTGCTAATGCTATTGGTTATACCCATTTGCTACACAGACATATTGATAAAGAAGACGAGGTAATCTATACTTTTGCTGAAAAAAATTTATCAGCAGAAATCCTAGACGAAGTAGATGAGCAATGCAAAACTCATGATATTAAAGAAGAAAAAGAAGGAACACAGCAAAAATATATTAGTTTAGTAGAAGAGTTGGAGAATAAGTATTGAAATTGCATAGCTTCTAAATGCTAGGACTTCCTTCAGTGAGAATTTAGCTCTCACTGAAGGAAGTCTTAGTTTATTTTTTTATTAGTAAAAAGAGGCTATTTATAAGTTGGCATCCAATGACCATGAGCTTCGATTAGATCGTCACATAAAGAGCGAATATCATCAATAGATAACTCAGCGGAAGTATGGGGGTCTAGCATAGCGGCATGATAGATATGTTCTTTCTTCAAAGTAAGGGCAGCTTCAACAGTGAGTAGATGGACGTTGATATTAGTTTGGTTGAGAGCAGCGAGTTGAGGTGGTAAATCTCCTACATAGGTAGGGGTAACCCCGCTACGATCTACCAAGCAAGGGACTTCTACAGCAATGTTAGAGGGTAAGTTGGTAATTAGACCTGTATTCATAACACTTCCACCAATTTTATAAGGTTTATCTGTTTCCATGGCTTCCATAATATAAGAGGCATATTCGTGACTACGTTGATGCTGTAAGTTGGCATCGTGAACTAATTCTTCTTTCATACGATTCCAGTTTTTAATTTGCTCCACACATCGGCGAGGATATTCATCTAAGGGAATGCGGAATCGTTGGATTAGTTCCGGATAGTTAGATTTTATAAAATAAGGTAGATATTCCGCGTTATGTTCACTAGATTCAGTAACATAATAGCCAAATTGTTTCATGATTTCATAGCGCACTAAATCATGATGATCAGCAGGTCGTTCTAGAGCTAACTTTTTGATTTCAGGATATAGGTCTTGACCATTTCGGGTTATTTCGAGTAACCAAGCCATATGGTTAATACCTGCTATTTTCCATTGGACACCTTTAGTACCCATACCAAGACCACCTAAGAGTCCAGGAACACAGGCCTGTACACTATGGCAAAGACCAATGGTTTTAATTTTTGTTGCACGTAACATGGCAGTAGTTAGGCTGACCATAGGATTGGTATAATTTAAAAACCAAGCATTGGGGCAAACCTCCTCCATGTCTTCAGCAAAGTCAAGCATAATGGGAATGGTACGTAAGGCACGAAAGATTCCGCCAATTCCCAAGGTGTCTCCAATTGTTTGACGGAGTCCGTATTTTTTAGGAACTTCAAAATCAATGACCGTAGATGGTTCGTATCCACCTACTTGAATGGCATTAACCACATAATTTGCATCACGCAATGCCTCTTTTCGATCAGTGTAGGAAACAATGGTGGCACGATTTTCATTACTGTTTTTATTAATATTTCGAAGCATCATTTCAGATTCTGCCAATCTTTGAGGGTCAATATCATAGAGAGCGATATGTGCATCTTGCAGAGCAGGGGTAAGCATACAGTCACCTAATACATTCTTAGCAAAAACTGTACTTCCAGCACCTAAAAAGGTAATCTTGACCACAATAAATCCTCCTTTATGACCTTTATTTAAGTTTGTTTTATCTCCTTAAGTGTAAAGAAAGAGAGGGAGAAAGTCTATAGCAGGATGTTAGATCTATATGGTATAATGTTGTATATAAAATAGATGAGAAAAAATAAAGAGGGTAAAATAAGAGGTTTTAGGAGTGTGAAAAGGGAGGGATGCAGGATGAATGTTGATTTAATGATGTATCAATGGGGAGAGGAAGTTTGCAAACCGTCTCATTTTTACGGTCCGGCAGTTCGTGATCATTACCTTATCCATTATATTTTAGATGGAAAAGGTGTGTACCAAGATGGTAGAAAAAGTTATATTCTATCTAAAGGACAAGGATTTTTAATATGTCCTGATGTCTTAACCTATTACCAAGCAGATGAAAAGGAACCTTGGCATTATCTTTGGATAGGCTTTCACGGTTTACAAGCAAAAAATTATTTAGGACAATGTGGACTGAGCCGAGAAAATCCCATTTTTTACTTTAAAGAAAGTAAAGTGATAAGAGGTTATTTACAAGAAATGATGAAAAGTAAAGAGGTCTTATGGGGGCGGGAAAATTATCTTTTGGGGTATTTACATCTGTTTTTGTCTTCTTTAATGGTAGAATCTCATCAACAAAAGGGCGAAATTCTCAAAGTCCAAGAAGCGGATTTTTATGTAAACCAAGCTATCGATTTTATTAATAAAAATTATTCTAGAAAAATTACAGTTCAAGACATTGCAGATCATGTAGGCTTGCATCGTAGTTATTTATATACTCTATTTAAAAAAGAATTGCATCTTTCACCTCAACAGTTTTTAATTCAATTTCGGATGATAAAGGCTCGAGAATTAATGGGAAAGGATGAATTACCTATTGGGTATATTGCTCATTCCGTAGGATATGAGGATCCACTCTTATTTTCTAAAATCTTCAAGAATACAATAGGAAAAAGCCCTAGTCAATATCGGCAAGAGGAGAGAGATTGAAAATAATCAAATTTATAGGGATAGAGATAGATTTATATTGCTATGACAAGGTGCTAAGTAAAGGAGAAGAGATGTTGTATGAAAACACATAAACTATCTATTCGAGATATAGCAAAACAAGCGAATGTATCTGTTGCAACGGTTTCTCGGGTACTTAATAATAGTGATGCTGTAAAAGAAGAAACTCGTATCAGGGTACAAGAAATTATAGATAAAAATCATTATCGGCCTAATGAATTGGCTCGAGGACTCTTTACAAAACGTTCAAAATCTATAGGCGTTATTCTTCCGGAAATTACAAATCACTTCTTTGCTAAAGTTTTTTTAGAAATAGAAAAAGCTGCTTTAGAGCATGATCAAAGTGTTTTTTTATGTAATACTTTAAGCGATTATGCACTGGAGGATTTTTATACAGAGCGTTTATCAGAAAAACAAATAGATGGGCTTCTCCTTTTAGGGGGACATTCAAATAGAACAAAAACTAGCGGAGAATATGTAAAATTATTAAAAAGCGTAATTTTTCCTACCCCCATTGCTATCATTAACGGAAAACTAGATCAGTATAATGAAAATTATGCTAGTGTCAGTTCAGATGAATATGAAGCTATGTTTCAAGCGCTTTCTTATTTAACTGAGTTAGGCCATAAGAAAATTGCTTTTTTAGGTGGTTTAAAAGGAATCATGTCTACAGATATTAAATTGAAGGCATTGCAAGAGGCAAAAGCATCTTTCGCTTTTCAAATGAAAAGGGAATGGATCATACAGAGTAATTATACTTATCAAGGCGGGGTTGTGGCAATGAAAGAGCTGCTCAAAGCTAAAGAGCTGCCAACAGCTATTATATCTGTAAATGATGAAGTGGCGGCAGGTGCTATTAATACTTGTATCAGCCAGGGATATCATGTGCCAGATGATTTTTCTATTCTTGGTTTTGATAACAGCTTTATTTCAACAACGACTTTACCTGCAATTACTACGTTGGCTCATCCATACAAGGAGCTTGGTACAATGGCTGTTGATTTTATTAATCAAATGATCGAAGAACAGCCTGTAGGGAAGACTTCTCATATTAGTTTAAAAATGAACATCATAGAAAGAGAATCATGTAAGAAAATCAAATGATAGGTTTATAAAATAAATTGCACCATACTAAGAAATGAATAAAGTGTTAGAAGAAAATCCTAAAAATATATAAAAAATTCTAGATTATATAGAGTAAATTATATGTGGCTTAGGATTTTTGTCTATATATTACTAGTTTTATAGATAATAATTAAAAATACTTGACAAATTAAGCATATGGAAATATAATGAATGTAACCGGTTACAAAGATAAGGAGGGATTCAATGCAGAAAATAGAAATGAAGAATTCTACTAATAAGCAGGAGAAGAGCAGAAGCGCCCTTAAAATTTTCAGAGAATTTAAAAAAAGCAAAGTATTAATTTTCATGTGCTTACCTGCGATTATATTTTTCTTTGTTTTTTCCTATTTGCCTATGCCTGGAATTTGGTTAGCTTTTGTTAATTTTAATTATCGAGATGGTATTTTTGGTAGTAAATTTATTGGATTCGAAAATTTTCGTTTTCTTATATTATCTGGTCAACTTTGGCAATTAACTAGAAATACAATTCTCTATAATGTGGCATTTATATTTTTGGGAAATATTATGCAGATATTTATTGCGATTTTATTTAATGAAATGAGTGGAAAGCGATTTAAAAAGTTTACTCAAAGTGCTATGTTTTTGCCTTACTTTATTTCTGCTGTTGTTATTGGATTATTTGCATATAACTTATTAAATGTTCAAAATGGGCTTATCAATTCTATTTTACGACAAATAGAGAGGGACACTGTTAATTTTTATTCTATGCCTAAGTTATGGCCATTTATTATTGTTATTGTATATCTATGGCAAAGTACAGGGTATGGTTCAATTGTTTATTTTGCTGCTATTATGGGTATTGATGCTGAGATGATGGAGGCCAGTGAAATTGATGGAGCTAATGCATTTCAGCGGATCCGATATATATTATTACCTTGTTTAAAGCCTACATTTATTATTCTATTGTTATTTTCCTTAGGTGGAATTATGAAAGGAAATTTTGGTCTTTTTTACAACTTGGTCGGTGCCAGTAATACAGCTTTATTTAGTCACACAGATATTATAGAGACTTTTGTTTTTAGATCCCTAAATGTAAACTTTAATTTTTCTATGGGAAGTGCTGTGGGCTTATACCAGTCTATTTTTGGATTTATATTGGTTATGATTGTGAATTATGTAGTAAAGAAAATAGAACCTGATTATTCACTTTTTTAAGGAGGTGACAAGATGTCTACGATAGATTTGAATACAAATCTTGATTCCAAAAAGAAGCAGGGTGGGAAAAAGGTAACGGATAAGAGCCAAAGAATCATAGAAGGCTTTGCTATTATTTTTACAAGTATACTGAGCCTTTTTTGTTTATTTCCTTTTCTTCTTATTATTTCTTCTTCATTGACGAATGAAAGAAGCATCACATTACACGGATTTTCTATTATTCCTAGAGTATGGAGTCTAGATGCTTATAAGCTAATTTTTAAAAATACAAATCAAATTCTTGGTTCTTATGGGGTGACCATTGGTATGACGGTGATAGGGACTTGTATTGGACTTATTATTGTTACAATGACAGGTTATGCTCTACAAAGACCAGATTTTACATTTCGTAACCCTATTTCCTTTTATATTTATTTTACCACTTTATTTTCGGGAGGGTTAATCCCTTTTTATCTGTTGATTGTTCAGTATTTAAAATTGAAAGATAATTATTTAGCTGTTCTTTTACCCCTCATGATTTCTCCATGGCTCATTATTTTAATGAAGAACTTTCTCAAGTCAATACCTCATTCTATTACGGAGTCAGCTATCATCGATGGAGCAGGAGACTTCTATATTTTTTTAAAAATTATATTACCTATGGCCACGCCGGCTTTGGCTACAGTGGGTTTGTTTTTGGCTTTAGGCTATTGGAATGAGTGGTATAATTCTATGTTATTTCTTTCTAGTAAAGTAGAATATAGACCGTTACAACTTTTTCTCTACAACACTATTAATGAGGCTAGATACATAAGAGATTCAGCAGCTGCCTCTAATATCCCACCTATTGATATACCTTTAGAATCTATGAAAATGGCTACAGCTGTAGTTGCTACAGGACCTATTATATTTGTATATCCTTTTGTACAAAAGTATTTTATACAAGGGATTACAGTAGGAGCAGTAAAAGGATAAAGATTTTATTTAACCAATGGGTTATTTAAAATAAAAACTCATATTTAAAAAAGAGGAGGAATGGATTTATGAAGTTTACTTTTAAAAAAGCTGTATCCTTCATCATGGTCATCTCAATGAGCTTTTCTCTAGCAGCTTGTAGCGGGAAAAAAGGTTCTACAAAGACATCAGGAAAAGGGAAAGAAATTGATACATCAAAGCATGTTGTTATTTCCCATCTTTCACTAGGAAATAAGCCAGGCAATGGACAATATGAGGCAGCAAAGGCTGAATGGGATAAATATTTACTTGATAAAGTAAATGCGAGCCTAGAGATTCAATATATAGGCTGGACTGATTATATGACACAATATAATCTTTTGCTTGCTACAGGAGAAGGATTAGATCTGATTAACTCAGCTTCTGATTGGCTTGAAATGTGGCCAAATGCACAAAAAGGAGCATTTTTAAAACTTAATGATTTATTGCCTACCTATGCTCCTATTACATGGGAATCTGTTCCACAATCTAGTTGGGATGAGGTAACTTTTAAAAATGATATTATTGCTATTCCTGAAGATATGTATACCCAATGGATCAATCATGGCTTTATGTATCGAGGTGATTGGGCCAAGGAATTTGGTATTACCGATCCCATTACCACATGGGAAGGATTTGGAAGGTATTTGCAAGGTGTGAAAGATAAGAAAGGCAAAGATGGAGTGATTCCTTTTGATGTTGCAGGAATATCAAATATTAATGCCCTTTATGATGGATGGCCTATCTCTAAATCAAAGCTTGTTTGTATTGACCCTGTTCCTAGTGGTTTAGCCTTTGGAAAATCCGCTGATGAATGGTGGGAAGTGCGATCACGATTTGATGTACAGGATGATGGCACAGATTTGTTACTTGATTTTGCAAAAGAAATGAAAAAGTGGGGAGATGCTGGATATTGGAGAGAAGATGTTCTTAATAATACAGCAGATACATGGGCCCAATTTAAAGCAGGTTTAACAGGTACAAGGCAACATCATACTCAAACCTATGTAACGGCTCATACAGAGCTAGAACGAGAAATTCCTGGTGCAGATCTACAGTTTTTCCCTTGGAGCAAAGAAAGCGGAAATCTTGTAAAGATGTCAATTACCCATGGTGCAACAGCTGTTGCAGCGAATAGTAAAAATCCTGAGAGAGCCCTTATGGTTTATGATTTAATTCGTAACGATGAAACCATGTATAAATTATTTAACTGGGGTATTGAAGGGGTACAGTATGTAATTAACGATAAAGGTCAAAAAGATAGGCCAGAAGGTTTTAATGCTGATAACCATGGGTTCTCATCTAACTTCTGGGGTGGTCGAATGGATAAGTTTGAACTGGCCTATCCAAATGTTGAAATGATTAGTAACTGGAAAGAAATTTATGATGAATTTGATAGTTATGCTGTGGATTATATTTATGGTCGTTTTGTATTTGATAAATCTGCCGTAGATAGCGAATTAGCCGCACTAAGTGAAGTTGTTAATCGACTTCTTCCAGCTATTTGTACAGGAAAAGCAGGAGATCCAGAAAAAGCTGTAGCTGAATTTCGCGATCAATTAAAAAAAGCGGGTCATGATAAAGTTCAAGCAGAAGTACAAAGACAAATGACAGAATTTAAAAAATCCATTCAGTAAGAAAGACTGGTTATTTTAGCTGATAGAGGTAGCAAAATAATATGGCGGGCTGTGATATTTTACAGCCTGCCTTTTGTAAAGGATGATGGAAATGGACAAAATCAAAATGCGGAAAACATATCATTTAAATCTAGAATGGAAGTTTCATTTAGGTGATGAGCCGAGGGCTTGGCAAAAGGGCTTTGATGATAAGGCTTGGCGAACCGTAAATCTTCCCCATGATTGGTCTGTAGAACAGCCTTTTGATAAAAAGCATTCTAGTGGTACTGGTTATTTGCCGGGGGGAATAGGCTTTTACCGTAAACAATTTTTCTTACCTAAAGAATTAGAAGGAAAGCGAGTGTATGTTACCTTTGATGGTGTTTATAACAACAGTATGGTTTGGTGCAATAGCTATTACCTAGGAAAAAGGCCATCAGGCTATACACAATTTATCTATGACTTAACGGATTTTGCTTGCTTTGGTGATGAACCTAATATCATAACAGTCAAAGTGGACCATAAAGATATTGCAGATTCTAGGTGGTTTACAGGTTCGGGGATTTATCGAAAAGTCACTCTTACAGTGACAGATCATATATATATTGATCATTATGGAGTGTTTGTTTCTGTAGAAAAGACAGACCAAAAAAGTGCAATATTATCGATACAAACTTCTGTTAGAAATAGGACAGGGGAGAGTGCTCAGATCATCATTAGAAATTCGGTGTATAATGCAGAATATGAGCTTGTAGCAACAGCAGAAGAATCTGTGGTGGTCCAAGGGGACGAAGTCGTTACAGGATCTCAAAAGATAAAGGTAAATGAGCCCAATTTATGGTCTGTGAATACGCCTTATTTGTATACTTGTAAGACTGAAATTGAAAAGGAAGGTATGGTTATAGATGAAAAACAAACAATGACAGGCATACGCACCTTTGCCTTTGATGCAAAGAAAGGTTTCTTTTTGAATGGGGAAAATATGAAATTAAAAGGGGTTTGTGTTCACCATGATGCAGGCTGTTTGGGGGCAGCTGTAAGAAAAAAAGTATGGAGGAGAAGGCTAGAAAGCCTAAAGAAAGTAGGTTGCAATGCCATACGTATGAGTCATAATCCTCATATGCCAGAACTCTATGATTTATGTGATGAGCTTGGATTTTTAGTTATTGATGAAGCTTTTGATGAGTGGGAAGGTGTAAAAAATAAGTGGGCGCAAGGCCATAATGTATATCCACCAGCCCATTATGGGTACTATGAAGATTTTCCGGATTGGCATGAAAGGGATCTTTCTACTATGGTTTTACGAGGTCGCAATCATCCTTCTATTATACTATGGAGTATTGGTAATGAAGTAGATTATCCAAATGATCCTTATTGCCATCCAAATTTTAAGACCACGACAGGAAATAATGATGCAAATAAGCCAGCGGCAGAACGACAGTATGACCCAAATAAGCCTAATGCAGAACGACTTGTTACCATTGCAAAAAAATTAGTTTCTATTGTAAAAAAACATGATCAAACGAGGCCGGTAACAGCAGCTTTAGCTTTTCCAGAGCTTTCAAATTTAACAGGATATGCAGATTGTCTAGATGTAGTTGGATATAACTATAAAGAACATCTTTATGAGGAAGATCATAAAAGATATCCTGATCGGATCCTATTAGGGAGCGAAAATGGAAAAGAGTTAGAACAATGGTTGGCAGTGAAGGATAAGGAGTATATATCTGCTCAATTTCTCTGGACAGGTATCGATTTTCTAGGAGAAACTCAAGGATGGCCTTCTCATGGTTCAGAGGCAGGAATCCTTGATATTGCTGGTTTTGAAAAGGTAAGTTACTATTTTCGTCAAAGCCTATGGTCAGATAAACCCATGATTAAATTATTTGCTTCCTATGATGAACCTAGATCAAAATACTATCTATATAATAAAAACTTAGTATCCTCATGGAACTTCATGCAAGATGAAGACGTCTACGTTACGTGTTTGACAAATTGTAAGAAGGTAGAGCTATTTTTGAATGATAGGTCTTTAGGGAGTCAGTATTTAAAAGATGATAGCAGATCTTATCTCATATGGAAAGTACCTTTTGAAAAAGGAGAATTAAAAGCCATTGCTATAGATGAAAAAGGACAGAAATATGAAGAATTTTTAAATACAGGGGGAGCTCCAGCAGGTCTTCAGATGTATTGTACAGACCCCCAAATTACTGCAGATGGTCTAGATATGGCTCATGTAATAGTAGAGATAGTAGATGGATCGGGACAATTGGTTTCAAGGGCAGAAGATCTAATTTATATATCTATAGAAGGGCCAGGTCAAATCCTAGGACTTGAAAATGGAAATCTTGAAGACAACACCCCCTATGCCTTACGATGCCGTAGAGCATATAATGGAAAGTTACTAATCTATATAGGGTCTACGCCTGAATCAGGAGAAATTAAAGTGAAAGCCCAAGCTAGAGGGCTAAAAAGTGCAGAAGTAATCATCTCAAGTATATGAAAATAAGAATTTAAATTCAGGAAGATATCTACGCTTATCAACTTAAGGGATACTACGAAAAGAGTTGGAATGTAGATATCTTTTCTTTACAGCGATAGATATACAACCTCAAAAACAGAAGCACTCGGGAGTAAGGACGAAGAAAGTCAAAGGAGGAGAGCTGTATAGGTGCTGACGGAGGTTTCTATTATGAACGTGTATATCTATATTACATTCAGATCAAATTAGTAGTATAATAATAAGAATAGTAAAGAGTAAGCATAAGGAGGAAGAAAAATAATGCATATTGTTGTATTAGAACCGTTAGCAATAGAAAAAGAGATTCTTTTTGACTTGATGAAACCTTTGGAGGCACAAGGTCATACCATTACCATATATTCGGATATTGAAAAAGAGGAAGAAGCTTTAAAGTCGAGGGTAAAGGATGCAGATATTCTTATTATTGCAAACAGTCCATTATCAGGTGAAGTCATTCGATCAGCAACACATTTGAAAATGATTTCTGTTGCTTTTACAGGGATTGATCATATCGATCAAGGGGCATGTAAAGAAAAGGGGATTATGATTTGTAATGCAGCAGGGTATAGTACTCATTCTGTTGCTGAGTTAACTTTTGGGCTTCTATTTGGCCTGCTTAGAAATATTCCAGCATGTGATCAGGTAACACGAGAAGAAAGAACAAAAGCTGGGTTAGTAGGAAATGAATTATATGGAAAGACCTTTGGTATCATTGGTACAGGAGCTATTGGAAGCCGAGTGGGGGAGTTAGCTAAAGCTTTTGGTTGTAGAGTTATTGCTTATAGCCGTACAGAGAAGAAGGAAGTCCATGATTTAGGAATTCAGTATGTATCTTTAGATGAATTGCTACAAAAAAGTGATATCATCAGTTTACATACACCTTTAACAACAGAAACACAGGGACTTATCAATGAAGAAAAACTAGAATTAGTGAAACCTACAGCTGTTTTAATTAACGTAGCAAGAGGAGCTGTTGTAGATAGTCAAGCTTTAGCCAAAGCTCTACAGGAGGGACGTCTAGCAGGTGCTGGTATTGATGTATTCGAGATGGAGCCACCGATTCCAAAAGATCATCCCTTATTGTCGGTTCCGAATACGATTGTGACCCCCCACGTAGCCTTTGCAACAGCAGAATCTATGAAAGGGAGAGCAGAAATTGTTATAGAAAATATCATACAATGGGAAAAAGGAACACCTCAGAATAGGATGTTATAAAATGAAAAATAAGAAATTATCCACCAGCTTAAGGACGATGCTCCTTGGTTGGTGTTTTTTTATTTAAAACAAAATTTCAAAGATAGTTATTGACATATGTCATAAATGAAGTATAATAAGAATTATAAATGACATATGTCATAAATGATAGGGAGGTGAATGTTATGCCTAGGAAAGATGGAACTGGCCCGATGGGTGCTGGATTAAGGACTGGAAAGGGTTTAGGAGTTTGTACAGGTATCTATGGAGCTAGGATTGGAACAGGATTAGGACGAGGTCATGGTAGAGGCTTTGTAGTTAATAAGGCATGTTCTAAAACACAAAAGGAATTACTTCAGGAACAAAAAGATATATTACAAAACAGGCTCGAATTTATTGATCAGCAATTAGAGAATCTATAACGGATATCAGAGGTAACCAGAGGACGCTCTGGCTACTTCTGATTAGAATTGAGGTGAAAGAATTATGGCAAGACCAATGAAATGGAGAAAAGTTTGCTGTTTGCCCGAAAGCAATAGATTTGGGCCTCTTGATTCACTAACAGATACGAAGAATTATGTGAATATGACAGTGGATGAGTATGAAACCATAAGACTTATTGATTTGGAGGGTTTTACACAAGAAGAGTGCGCCAATAAGATGAATGTAGCCCGTACTACTGTTCAAGGTATTTATACTGAAGCGAGAAAAAAACTGGCTGAATCATTAGTAAACGGTAAGATGCTATTGATTGAAGGGGGTGAATATCGGCTTTGTGATGGCTTAGGAAAAGGCTGTGGCCGTGGATGCCATAGACATAGGCATAGAATAGGTCTTACAGACAAAGATAATTGAGGTAATTGATTATATATGCAGAAAAAGTAATTGAATATTTTATCTGCTCTCAAAATGCTTGTAGTATGCTAGATGCCGAAGGAAGCTTTGGTGATCCTTCATGCGGAGATTATCTTATCGTTTATATAAGGGTAAAAGACAACCGTATAGATGAAATAAGGTCTATTGCTCAAATTTAGGAGTAAGTGCATTGCGTAATGCAATCAATTATTATTTAGAAGCTAAAAGGACGGAGGATTCTTATGAAAATAGCAATTCCAGTAGATGAGAAAAGCTTAAAGTCAAATGTATGTATATCCTTTGGACGTACCCCATATTTCCTAATCTATGATACAGATACGAAGGAAAGTATATTTCTTGATAACAGTGCAGTAGCAAGTACAGGTGGCGCAGGGATTAAAGCTGCACAAACAATAGTAGATCATAAGGCAGACGCTTTGCTAACTCCTCGTTGTGGAGAAAATGCTGCTAATGTATTTAAAGCAGCTAATATTAATATATTTAAAACAATCATTGCTTCAGCTAAAGTTAATATTGATACCTTTATTGATGGAAAACTTCCATTAATTGATGAAATTCATGCTGGATTTCATGGGCACGGAGGCAATTGATATGAGAATAGCTGTGTTAAGTGGTAAGGGTGGTACAGGAAAAACATTGGTATCGGTGAACTTAGCTGCGGCAGCTAAAACATCAACATATATGGATTGCGATGTTGAAGAGCCCAATGGGCATCTATTTTTTAAACCTAAAGAGGTTGAGGAAGAAGATATATCAGTAAAGATCCCAAAAGTGGATAATGAACGATGCAAAGGATGCCGAAAGTGTGTTGATTTTTGTAAATTCAATGCTCTTGCCTATATAAAAGAAAAACTGATTGTTTTTGAGGAAGTTTGTCATTCTTGTGGCGGTTGTATCATGTTTTGTCCTGAACAGGCGCTGGAAGAGAGGGAAAAGCCCATTGGGAAAGCCCAAAAAGGAACTTCCAACCAAGTAACGATATATACAGGAATATTGAATACTGGTGAAGCTTCGGGCGTTCCTATCATTAAAAAGCTTTTAGATGAAAATAAGTCGAATACAAATAAGCCAATATTTATTGACTGCCCTCCCGGAAGTGCCTGTATCGTAATGGAAAGTATAAAGGGTGCGGACTATTGTATATTGGTAGCTGAACCTACGTTGTTTGGTGTTCATAACTTGAATATGGTTTATGAACTAGTTAAGTTATTTAACAAATCCTTTGGGGTAGTTCTTAACAAATGTTTAGAAGGAGAAAATCCAGCTGAAAAATTTTGTTTAGAAAGAAATATTAAGATATTGGGGCAAATTCCTTTTGATACTGAACTGGGGAATTTGAATTCAAATGCAGAAATAGCAGTTAGGAAAAGCGAAAAATATAGTGATCTATTTTCTTCTTTGTTAGAAACAATAAAAAAGGAGGTGCAACATGAAGCAATTACTCATTCTTAGTGGAAAAGGCGGTACAGGGAAAACTACGATAGCCAGTGCATTCATAAAGCTTTCCAACACTAAGACTTATGCAGATTGTGATGTAGATGCACCGAATCTTCACCTTATAACAGAACAAAAAGTCGAACCGAAGGAAACAGATTATTATGGTCTGCCAAAAGCGGAGATAAATCTAGAACGGTGCATTGAATGCGATCAGTGCATACAAAACTGTAGATTTGATGCTATTTCAGCAGATAAAAAATACAAAGTAAATCCTTTTGCTTGTGAAGGCTGTGGGGTTTGCAAGGCTGTTTGTCCGGTAGAAGCTATAACTTTAAAACCGGCTGTAGTTGGTGAGTTGATGTTATATGCAAATGAAGGAGAAGTTTTTTCTACAGCACAGCTGAAAATGGGGAGCGGCACCTCTGGATTGTTGGTTACTGAAGTAAAAAAACAGATGAAGTCGGCGGCTATTGATGCTGAAATTGCAATTATTGACGGATCTCCAGGAATAGGCTGTCCTGTTATAGCATCCCTTAGTGGTGTAGATATGGTTTTGATCGTGGCTGAGCCGTCTATATCGGGTATTAGTGATATGGAGAGAATCATAAAAACAGCAGCTAAGTTTGGAACAAAGACAGTAGTATGTATAAACAAATGTAACACTAATATTGAAAATACAGAAAAAATAGAAGAAACTTGTAAAGATCAAGGGCTACCTTATATGGGGAGAATACCTTTTGATTCTGACGCAGTAAAAGCTATTAATAATGGACAGACTATTGTAGATATAGATTGCATATCGGGAATAGCAGTTAAAGCTATTTACAAGAAGACAATGGAACAGCTTCAGCTTTTTGAAGAAGATGGTGGATAAGGATGTATGCCTGATTGTGAAATAGGTGTATTTCATTTCATCTCTCTGACTGCCCATTAGGCAGCAAAGTAATAATTTAAATATAAAGGAGACAATATGATGAGCGAAAATTGTAACCAAAGCTGTAGTAGTTGCATGAATGATTGCACAGAAAGAAAAGAACAAAAAACTGATTTCTATGAGAAGTTGCATGAGATGAGCAACGTAAAAAAAGTTATAGGTATTGTTAGTGGTAAAGGGGGAGTCGGGAAGTCACTAGTAACTTCCATGCTTGCAGTTACCATGAATAGAATGGGATATCATTCTGCTATTCTTGATGCGGATATTACCGGCCCTTCTATTCCGAAAGCATTTGGTATTAAAGAAAAGGCCACGGGTAGTGAATTTGGTTTATTTCCTATTAAAACTAAGACTGGTATTGACATTATGTCTGTTAATTTACTTTTAGAAAATGATACTGATCCGGTTATCTGGAGAGGACCTATTATTGCTGGTACAGTTAAGCAGTTTTGGACTGATGTTATCTGGAGTGATGTGGACTTTATGTTTATCGATATGCCTCCGGGTACCGGTGATGTTCCCCTTACGGTATTTCAATCCATTGGTGTTGATGGGATTATTGTGGTAACATCCCCGCAAGAGCTTGTATCCATGATTGTATCCAAGGCAGTTAAGATGGCTGAAATGATGAATATACCCATCATTGGTGTGGTAGAAAATATGTCTTATTTTAAATGTCCTGATAACGGCAAGGACTATCAGATATTTGGAGATAGTCATATTGAGGAAATAGCTGATAAGCATAAGCTAAAAGTTCTTGCAAAATTGCCGATTGATCCGAAAATATCTGTTGCTTGTGATGAGGGTATGATAGAGTTTTTCCATGGTAATTGGCTTGATCCAGTTGCAAAAATATTAGAACAAATGGAGGAGAGCAAATGATTAAAATTGCAGTAGCAAGTGAAAACGAAATGGTGACAGAGCATTTTGGACATTGTAGAAACTTCAATATTTTTGAAGCTGAAAACAATCAGATTGTTAAGAGTGAGTCCATACCAAATCCAGGGCACAAACCAGGATTCCTGCCTAATTTTCTGAATAACATGGGAGTTAATATAATTATTTCAGGTGGTATGGGTGGTGGTGCTATTGATATTTTTCATGAAAAAGGGATAGAGGTTGTTATTGGAGCAAGTGGAAATGCTAAAGTAGTAACGGAAAGATATTTGCGAGGATCCCTACAATCTACTGGTTCAGTTTGCAGTGAGCATCAGCACCATGATGAATGCCGTGAATAATTTAAATACTTATTTTATTCTATGAATATATTTATTCTCATGTTATAATTTGAAAAAAGGAAATATGATGATGGTAGAATATGTTTGCTCTGCATGCGGATATATTCATCTTAGGAACAAAAACATAGGGTGGGAGGGTCACCATGGAGTGGAAGGGATTTACTAGTTTTCAATTAAAATTCATTATGACTATCTTTATGCTTTTAGATCATATTGCACAATTTATTCCAGGTGCCCCTATATGGTTTCATTATATAGGGCGATTGGTAGCACCTATTTTCTTCTATTTATTAGTAGAAGGGTTTTATCATACTAGAGACCGGATTCAATATATGAAAAGATTGTATATAGGAGCTTTATTTATGTTTATAGGGTCCAGCCTACTAGACACTGTGATTTTTCCGCAAGAAGGATATGGGATTCCAAACAACATTTTTCTATCTTTGGCCCTTGGCATCCACTTGCTATATTTTATTGAATCTATAAAAAGGAAAGAAAGCACAAAGGACAAAAGAATAGAAAAAATAAAAGCCATTTTTATTGGGTTTTTATCACTTTTTAGTGAAGCATCCTTTTTAGGTTTAGGAATGGTTTTAATTTTTTACTTTTTTAGAGAAGATAGAAAAAAATTATCTGTTGGCTATTTGCTTTTATCAAGTTTTTTTATTTTCAGCATGCCACTTACTTATGAAAATCTTTTCTTATTGAACTATCAATGGATGATGGCATTTGCATTACCCTTTTTCTTTCTATACAATGGGCAGCAGGGTAGAAAAGTGAAGAATTTTTTTTATATATTTTATCCTTTACATATATGGATTTTATATAGTATCGGATATTTTATGAGCTAGGGTAGTTGACCTTGTTTGGAAGGGTTCAAACTTTCCTAGCTCATTTAAAATAATGAGTTTTTTTACTTTTTTATTAACAAGGATGATATAGGGTATATTATTTAGCAGAATTATTTAAAATTTGCTCCATTGCTAATGCCAATTGATCTGGGCAAGATGTAGGTTTATTATTACATTTAATTCCCTTTAAACGAGTCATTACTTCTTCCACAGGCATGCCTTCTACAAGTTGGCTAATGCCTTGTAAATTACCAGAACAACCAGCTTCGAAGTTTACGTTTTTAATCCTATTATTCTCAATATTAAAGGTAATTTTTTTAGCACAAACACCTTGGGTAATATAAGTATGCATAAATGTACTCCTTTTCTAATCTCTGTATATGATAAAGTATAAATAAAAGACTTTATAATCATAGCTTACTTATGGGTGAAAATCAATAAGTAGTCCAAAAACATTAATTATCATTAGGAGGCATCAAAATGAAGTTTAATAAAAGAATATTTAATTTATCTTCTTGGATAACGTTATTTACCGTATTATTTGTTCCAGCAAAAAGTGTACAAAGTAATCATGGCAGCATATTATCATATGGTTTTCCTATTAGGTTTTATACACAATATGCTGATAAACCAATGAAAGGAACATGGTTCTTTGATGGTAGCCACCTTAATTTAGCAAGTTTGCTTGTCAATATAGCACTTATCTATTTTATAATAATGGGGGTTCGGCTTATTGTTAGCAAAATAAAGACTTATAAAGGGTTAAGATGCCATTAAATACATAAAGAGTTTTTATATGGTTAGCTTTATTTTAGGTTGGATTTATCCTGAAAGGAATGTATACTATATATAGAAAGGATGGAGGCTATCCTATAAGCAATTTAGTTTCTATTTTGGAAGCGAATCAAAACTTTTCTAAATTGGCAAGATTAGTAGATAAAATAGGGCAAAGAGCACCATTCTGAGGAATTTGCAAAATGAATAGATAGAAAAAGTTCCTAAAGAAGCACTAGGAAATGTAATATTATATTTCAATGCCATTTGTGAAACGTTGTTAATTTCTTAGTATTATATTGGGGTTTTTATAATGAAAAGGGTAAAAAAATAAGGAGGGATACTTCTTGAAGAAGATGGGAATTATAGGAGCGATGGATGAAGAAGTCATTGCTTTAAAGGAAAAGATGGAAGTTCAAAAAGTAGAGCAAATCGCAGGCCTTGAATTTACTACAGGGACTTTATTAAAGATACCTATGGTATTGGTACGCTGCGGCATAGGCAAAGTCAATGCGGCTTTATGTACCCAGATTTTAATTGATCGATTTGATATAGATGCAGTTGTAAATATTGGTGTTGCAGGTGCATTGTATCAAGAACTGAAAATAGGAGATATTGTCATTTCTTCAGATGCTTTGTATCATGATTTTGATGCAGTAGTTTTTGGACATTCCATAGGTACTATTCCACGTATGGAGGAATCTGTTTTTCAAGCAGATGGAAAGTTAATTCATCTTGCTAGAGAAGCAGGAGAGCGTATTAAAACTATTCATCAAACCTATGTAGGGCGGATTGTAAGTGGAGACCAATTTATTTCTGATGGGAGCAAAAAGGATTGGATATGGCGGAAGTTTGGAGCTTATTGTACAGAGATGGAAGGAGCTGCTATTGCTCATGTTTGTCATCTAAATAAGATTCCTTTTGTCATTATTCGTTCCATTTCAGATAGTGCTGACCAGAGTGCAGAGATGAGCTTCAATGAATTTGTTCATTTAGCTGCCCAAAACTCCACAGCTTTAATTGAACAAATGTTACAATACATGTAGAAAAAATAAAAAACAATTGCGCCTTTTTTAAAAAACTGATACAATGTAATAAAATGCACACGTTAACATAGGAGGAAAATCAATGAAAAAATTTATGGATCAAGACTTTTTATTAAAAAGCCCTATGGCAGTTAAGCTTTACCATGAATACGCAAAAGAGATGCCTATTTATGATTATCATTGTCATCTAAAGCCAGAAGAAATTTGGGAAGATAAAAGATATAATAATATTACAGAAATTTGGTTATATGGAGATCACTATAAGTGGAGAGCCATGCGTTTAAATGGGATTCCAGAGAAGTATATTACAGGAGATGCATCTGATTACGATAAATTTATGGCATGGGCTAGAACTGTTGAAAAATGTATTGGTAATCCATTATATCATTGGACTCACCTAGAACTGCAAAGATATTTTGATATTCATGAAGTATTAAATGAAAAGACAGCACCAGCTATCTGGGAAAAATGCAATGCCATCATTGCGCAAGAGGATTTTTCTGCAAGACAATTCCTTAAAAAATTCAATGTTTATGGTGTAGGGACAACAGATGATCCTGTTGATACATTAGAATATCATGATAAAATTAGAGAAGAAGGAATTTTAGAAACAAAAGTACTTCCAACTTATCGACCTGATAAAGCTATTAATATTGATCAAGATGGTTTTGTTTCCTATCTTGATACCTTAGGTAATGTAGTAGGATATAAATTAGATACAGTTGAAAAAATATATCAAGCTCTTGCAGAAAGAATGGATTACTTTGGAGAACGTGGCTGTGCTTTTTCTGATCATGGATTATTAGATGTACCTTTTATACCAGGCTCCATAGAAGAAAGTAATACAGTTCTTGCAAAAGCATTAAAAGGTGAAGTGTTAACTCAAGAAGAAGTAAATTTATATAAAACAGGGGTTCTTCTATTTGTAGGAGAAGAGTATGCAAAGAGAAATTGGGCTATGCAACTTCATATTGGTGCACTTCGTAATAATAGTAAAAAAATGTTTGACAAATTAGGGCCCGATACAGGGTATGATTCTGTCGTAGATGTGAATATTGCAAGTAATTTATCTGCATTATTGAATGCTTTAGAAGAAAAAGACGCACTTCCTAAAACCATTTTATACACAGTAAATCCTAGTCATCACTATGTATTAGCAACGATGCTAGGAAATTTCTCCACAGATAGTGTAAAAGGAAAAATGCAGTTTGGTTCCGGATGGTGGTTCTGTGATCAAAAAGATGGAATGATTCGACAAATGACGGATTTAGGTAACCTTGGTATGTTGGCTAACTTTATTGGTATGTTAACAGACTCAAGAAGTTTCTTATCTTATCCACGACATGAGTATTTCAGAAGAATTTTATGTAATCTCATTGGAGAGTGGGCAGAAGATGGGGAAGTACCTTACGATCATGAGTTTCTAGGTGGCATTGTGCAAGATATCTGTTTCACAAATGCACAAAATTATTTTAAAGTAGATTAATTAGTATACTAGGGGTGGAGAAAATTTTTCTTCACCTCTTTTTCACTTTTCTTATATTTAAGGGGAGAAGATAATGAGTGTAACAATTAAAGATATAGCCAAGGAGCTAGGTATTTCGCATACAACAGTTTCGCGGGCGTTAAATAATAGTTCCTTAATTCGCGAGGAAACAAAGAAAAAGGTAAAAGAAACGGCTCAAGCTATGGGATATAGTCCTAATTATTCAGCTAGAGCTTTAGTTAATGCAAGATCCTATAATATAGGTTTATTTTTTTCAAGTATTGTAGATGGAACTTCCCCAGACTTTTTTCATGGAATTATCCAATCAGTTAGCAAGGAAGTGGGAAATAAATACAATTTGATGGTTCACGGCATTGATTTATTTTATAGAGAGCTACAATCTCATCATTTTGATGGTATTATTTTAGTGAGCCAAAGTGAGCAAGATCAGACATTTATTGAATCAGCTTTAGAAAAGGAAATTCCTATTGTTGTCATTAATCGAATTGTTACAGGGTTAGAGGTAACTAATATTGTATCTGATGATGAATTGGGTGTTCAACAAGGGGTAGAGTATCTTATTAGCCAGGGGCATCAAAAGATTGGTATGATTGAGGGAAAAGAGGGATTTCAATCCAGTGTAGAACGGAAGAATGGATATTTAAATGCACTTAAAAAGCACCATATCCCCTACTGTTCTCAGTGGTGTGTACAAGGTGATTATAGTGTGATGAGTGGATATCTGGCAATGAAGAAATTATTGGAGCAAAATTCAAGACCAACGGCTATATTTTGTGCTAATGATAACATGGCCTTTGGTGCTTTGAAGGTATTATCTGAAGAAGGGATTCAGGTGCCGGAAGAAATGTCCTTATTGGGGTTTGATGGAAGCTTGTTTGCTACTTACAGTACACCAGAGTTATCAACCATTCGAAAGCCAATAGATGAGATGAGCCAAGAAGCAGTTCGAGAATTAAAAAGGATCATGAAGAGTGAAAATGAGAAGAACAAAAACGTTATTTATAGAAAAACAGAATTGATTATAGGGAAGACAATTCATAGATACCCAAAATAAATTCATTTTAACTTCCTAAAATGTAATAAATAGGATATAATATATGTAATAATATTACATAGGAGGAGTTATAATGAAATTTACTTTAGGAATAAGCATTTTAGGAATGATTTGTTTTCTATCATTGATGGTCAAAACTTTTCGTTTGTACCAGATTAAACAAGCCATGGAAGCCTTTATTAAAACAAGAAGTATGCTAGAATTCAAAAGGGTATCTTTTTTAGGAGAAATTCTGAATAACTACCAGCAGTACGTAAAACTAAATCGTAAAGAATTTGATACGAAATTGTTAATTAAACGATTCTATAATGAAGATCGGATTGCAAAGATACCAGTTTGGTTGTTAGATAGTATTATTGATTATGGCGCCATTATTCTTATTCTAGCAGGATTGGCAGGTAGTATTTTTCAACTTTTATATATGGAATTACAGACAAAGAGTCAAATTACTTTAATTCTTTGGCCTACCCTTTTTAGTCTTGGAGTAAGTATTTGTTTTTTTATTTTACAAATGATTCTGGGAACTGATATGAAAAAGGAAAAAATTTTTACTCGGTTAGAAGAATACATGGATAATCATTATCGTTTTCATATTGAATCAGATATTAGCAGAAACTCTATGGAGACTACACAGGAGATAGGAATAAATTTAAGAGAGATCCACGAAACAGGAGAAATGCCTATTTCGGCATATGAAGAATCTATAGATTGGGAAGCTGTAGATAAGGGAATAGGACACCTAGAAGAAATTTTAGCAGATTTGGATGAGTTGTTAGAACCAACAAATATAACAACTTCTCCTGCCTTACAGATGGATGAAAAGTTCATAGAAGAAATGATTTATCAAGTGTTACAGGGAAATTAACTGAATAGAAGAATATTCTTCTTAAAATTTGTGCATACTGAATACAATGATATAATTGACATAGGATGTCGATCTACGGTATAATGTGTCATAGAGTAATCATTTTCCAACAAAGCAAAACAAGTAAGTATACAACAAACAAAGGAGGAGTTTAGATGGGAACCCCACAGACTGCTTTACCGATTACAAATGAATATGGTTTTTATGAAATCCGCATGGAAAGTATTGGTGGATTAGGGGCAAACCTAAGTGGTAAAATTATGGGTGAGTTAGGTGCATTGTACCTAGGTTATAATAGCTCAAACTTTGCTAGTTATGGTTCAGAAAAAAAAGGAACCCCTGTTAAATCTTTTATACGCTGGTGTGATCCAAGCCAAGAGATTCGTTTTAATAGCCCGGTAGAGAAGCCCCACTTATTAGGATTGTTTCACGAACGCTTAGCAGGTAAAGTGCCTGTAATGGCAGGTGTAGACGCGAATAGTATTGTTGTTGTGAATACAGAGCTTGGGCCTGATGAAATGCGAGATCGATTAAAGATGCATGCAGGAACTCTTGTATGTGTAGATGCATTAAATATTTCTATTGAGGCAAAAACACGTGTAAATATGGTTATGTTAGGCGCTATGGCAAAAGCATCTGGCTTTATTCCTTTAGAAACATTAAAGCAAGTTGTTATTGACACCATTGGTGAAAGATATCCAAGAGCCTTAGCAGGAAACTTAGAAGGTCTAGAAAGAGGCTATGCAGAAACTCAATCTAAAGCTTTTGAAGATGATGGCAAATACCCATATCAAGAATATACAGAAGTAAAAAGAGAATGGGGTTATGATAATGCACCTATTGGTGGAGCCAACCCTCATTTTGGAAGTATGATTAATAACGATATGACTGCCACAAGAGAAGGATTTATTCCTGTTTTCAAAAAAGAAGCTTGTATTAACTGTGGTATGTGTGACACAGCTTGCCCAGATATGGTATACCAATTCGTGAAGGGTGAGTATAGAGGTAAGCCTTCTATGGTGAATTTAGGTCCTGACTACCATCATTGTAAAGGATGCTTACGTTGCGTAGAAGTTTGTCCAACAGATGCATTAACCGTAGGGCTTGAGAGAGAACATGAAGACACCATGTGGGATGTGCATGTACGTAATCAAGATCTGATTGTAGACAAAATGGAATTCGAAGATGCAGGCGTAAGTGGATGGGTTGATTCTGAATCCATATATAACAAGTTAGACTAAAGAAAATCATAATCAATACAAATTGAGGAGGCAGTCAAATCATGGTTGAACAAAAGATTGTATTTGATAGTGGGAACCAATTAGCAGCCTATGCTGCAAAACAGATTAATTATCACCTAATGGGATATTATCCAATCACTCCCTCAACAGAAGTTGCAGAATACTTAGATGGGCTTAAAGCAGAAGGGCATCATGAAGTTGCAATGGTTGCAGGAGATGGAGAGCATGGTGCAGCTGGAATTTGTTATGGTGCAACAGCAGGTGGTGGACGAGTTTTCAATGCTACATCTGCTAACGGACTTTTATTTGCTTTAGAGCAATTACCTGTGCAATCTGGTACTCGTTTTCCAATGGTTATGAACGTAGCTTGTAGAACCGTATCAGGTCCTTTATCTATTAAGGGAGACCACAGTGATATTATGTATACATTAAACACAGGGTGGTTAATTATCTTTGCAAAGGACCCACAACGTGTTTATGATATGAACATTTGTGCACTTAAAATTGCAGAAAAAGTAAAACTTCCTATTATTGTAGCTTATGATGGTTTCTTTACAAGTCATCAAAAGAGAAGAACACAAGTGTTTGCAAATGATCAGGATGTACAAGATTTTATTGGAAAATATGAGGCACCTTATCATGCACTTGATAAAAACAAACCAATAACCCTTGGTTCCTATATGAATGAGCCAGATCTAATGAACAATAAGTTCCAACTTCATCTCGCTATGGAAGAAGCTAGAACTGTAATTCCAGAAGTTTTTGCAGAGTTTGGTAAATTAACAGGCAGAACTTATGGGGTAGTTGAAGGCTATGAGATGGCAGATGCAGAAGCAGCTTTATTTGTTCTAGGATCCAGTTATGATACAGCTTGTATGGCCGTAGACCAACTTCGCAAAGAAGGTAAAAAAGTTGGAGTATTTACAACAAATGCTCTTCGTCCTTGGCCTAAAGAAGAACTTTATGAAATTTGTAAAAATACAAAATCTATTGTTGTTGCTGATCGCCAAGATAGTTATGGTGCAGGTGGAGGGAATATGTCCCTTGAACTGAAAGCAACACTACAAGATTATCGTGCAGACATTGAAGTATCTAGCTTGGTTTACGGACTTAGTGGTAAAGACTTCTATATTGAAGATGCAGTTGAAATGCTAAATCGTGCTTATGAAAATGCACAAGTTGGAAAAGTAGATAAAAAATTCGACTATTATGGACATTATAAAGGAGTAGAAGGCTACGAGCCAGAAATGTATTTTGCTCCTATTACAGAAGAAGAATCTAGACCTGGTACCACAACGGCTACATTTAATGAAGAAACAGGTAAAGTAGATGTAAAAGGTGGTATGATCAAAGATACAACAGCTATGCCCAAGCGAATCACAGGGGGACATGGAGCTTGTCCAGGTTGTGGAATTCCAATTAACGTGAACTTGTTGTTGAAAGGAATAGAAGGAAATGTTGTTCTATTATTCCATACAGGTTGTGGAATGGTTGTTACAACCGGATATCCAAAAACAGCATTCCGTGTAACTTATGTGCATAACTTATTCCAAAGTGGTGCTGCTACTTTATCAGGACTAGTAGAAGTATTCCATGAACGTCAACGACGTGGAGAAATTCCAGAAGGTGATGACTTTACTTTCATCATGGTTAGTGGTGATGGTGGAATGGATATTGGAATGGGACCTGCTATTGGTGCCGCCCTTCGTAACCACCGTATGATTATTATGGAATATGATAATGGTGGATATATGAATACAGGATATCAATTATCTTATTCAACACCTAAAGGTGCAAGAACATCTACTTCTAATATTGGGGTTGCTCAAAAAGGAAAAACTACCTTTAATAAAGATACACCACAAATTTTTGCTGCAACAGGTATTCCTTATGTTGCTACTGTGGCAGAAAGTCATCCTACAGATTTTATTAAAAAAGCTGCTAAAGCGCAAAAATATGCTAATGAGTATGGAATGGCATACATTAAAGCCATCTCTGCTTGTCCTCTAAACTGGGGAGATAATCCAAGATATGAAAGAAGCGTTATCGAAGCAGGGGTAAACAGTTGCTATCATCCACTCTATGAAATTGAGCAAGGAGTTACAACAATCACATATAACCCTGAAACAAGAAATAAAAAGATTGCTTTAGCTGATTTCTATAAGATGATGGGGCGAACCAGACACTTAGAAAGTAGCCCAGACTATGAGCAAATTATGAAAGATTCACAAGAAGAAATTGATCGTAGATGGGAAAGATTAAAAGCAAGACATGACAACCCAGTATTATAATTTGTAAAAATACTGAACAAGCCAGACCAAGTTTTAGGGGTCTGGCTTGTTGTTTTCTTGCATATCAAAAAATAAAAACATGCTCCAAAACTCCTCTCCCTACATATAGTATTATTATATATACATGCTTAAATCCCAGCGGATGTAAATATCTATTGATAGGAGGGGAGGAAGAGGATGGATATCTTATTATTAGCCATATCAATTAGTTTAGATAGTTTTGGAATTGGTATGAGTTATGGACTGAAGAAAATAAAAGTGAAGATCCTGTCCTTTTTAATTATTATAGGCATCTCTGTGTTTTTTTTTATTGCAAGTTTTGGAATTGGACAATTTTTTCTACTATTCATTTCAACCTATAAAATGAAAATAATAGGATCCTTGCTTTTGATTGGATTTGGAGGAGTTTTATTTGTTCAGACCATTTGGCATAAACATTATGCCCAGCTTACGAATCCGATAAGTATTAGAAAATGGCGTATTAAATCTTTAAATATTATGATAGATATTATTCAAGAGCCTATTTCCAGTGACTTAGACCAATCAGGAAGCATCGACAGTCTGGAAGCCTTATATATTGGTATGGCTTTAGCCTTAGATACTGTTATTATAGGATTATCTGCTTCGGCTCATTCTATTAGTTTGGGCTGGTTTATCTTAGCTTTGGTTATTATGAATACAATATTTTTAAAGTTAGGAACATACGTAGGTGCAAAATCAAGTATATTCTTTTCAGAAACTACTTTAAAATTACTTTCTAGTAGTATTATTTTGATTTTAGGGATCATAAAGTTGTTTTAAAGAGAAGGTATATTTATAATAGTACAATAGTTAAAGGTCAGTTTCAGATATAGTATGAAACTGACCTTTGGTATAGGGGGGGAAAGAGTTATTTAGATCTTTTAAAGAAAGAAAATAATTTTTCAAAGAAGGAGGGGGCCTTATTTTCTGTCACATCTATGGGTATTATCATTTCTGTTTTAACTTTAGGACGTTTAATTTCTTGTGTTCTCATAATGAAACTTACAGAACTCTCCATATCTTTATCAGCTCCTGAAAAAGAACGATATTCTTTAGATAAGTCTACCAAAGCATCTTTTACATCTAAAATGTCATTAGTAGCATTAGAAGAAGATATTTCATCATGGAGTTTTTGAGTTCCTTCTTGAGAAAATTCATGCATATGTTTATTTAAAGTTTCAGTTCCCTCTGTTAAGGTCTGAGCCCCTTGCATCAATTGTTCTGAGCCTCTCTCTAGCTCTATCTTTCCGAGTTTTAATTCCTGAGCCCCTTTATTCAAGTTTTCAGTTCCTGTAGTAAGTTGCATTATTCCTTTGCTTACTTCTTGAGCACCCTTGGATAGGGCAGTAGAACCTTCTCTTAAATCTTGGGCTCCTTGGGTTAATTGTAAACCAGATTCCTGAAGCTTTTGAGCTCCCTCTGCTAATCCTTGCCCTCCCTCAGTTAGTTGTTTAGCGGCAGGCTCTAAGGATTGAGTTCCTTTTTTTAGAAAATCTAATCCTTGGGCTAGTTGAGTTTGTTCGCCTTGTAGGGCTTGTAGCCTCTCTTCCATTTGGATAGAGGCCTGATGTACTTGATTTAATCCTTGTTCAAGTATCATAAGTCCTTCTAAAGATTGCTGAGCAGTTTCTAATAGTTCGATAAGCATAGATTGTTGTTGGGCTAATCCATCTTGTAGCTTTTCAACAATTTTTGTTGTTCCTGGAATCTTATTTAAGAAATCCAAGATTTGAATTAATTGTTCTGTTCCTTTGAGTAGGACGCCAATAACTTTTTGTTCTTTTTCTTTTCCAGATTGTAAAGAAGTCATAGCCTGTATACTTTCTTTCATACCATCTGAAATTTGTTTTTGTCCTTGAATGAGCTGCTCGGTTCCTAGGGTTAATTCATTGGCTCCTTCGGATAGTTGTTGACCAGCAGTTATGATTTCTTGGGTTCCCTCACTTAGGGCAGAAGCTCCTTTGGCAAACTTAATTGTTTGTTCTCCGTATTCCAGTGCTCCTTTACTCCACTCCCCTGCTCCTTGTCCCCATTTATTTATATTTTCATCTAAGATTTTTAAACCGTTAGATACTTGTAGGGCGCCATCTTTGGTTTGAAGAGAACCTTGATGTATCTGGTCAATACCACGAAACATTTCATCGCTACCTTGATTATATTGTTTAAGCCCGTTTGTAAATTTCAGCAGGTTTTCATATAAAAGCCCTTGCCCTTGAGCTAGTTCATCAGTACCTTTAGCCAGCTCCTGACTTGCTTCATGTAGTTGATCAATTCCATCAATTAATTCATGTAATCCATCCATTTGATCTAATTTTTCTAAGCTTGGGATATTGGGGGTAGCTGTAATAAAAATGGGTCCCATTTCAAAATCTACCACATCAGCAGAGACTTCAATAAAATCAGGAAGATCAATAAAAGATGATTCTTTTTCAAAATTTTCTTTCATACCAGGGAATAGGACGAAAGCACCTATTTTTCGAGTCCCATCGGATAGAATCCTTCCAGTATTAACTTCGATGTTTTGAAATATATCTAATGGGAAGTTCATAAGAACTCCTACTGCAAAAGGAGTGAACATGTCTCTAGTTTTTCCCTTTATAAGTTTTTTATGAGTATCAAGATTATTTATGGACAAATGTAATTTGAGATGACCTGTTTTCCCGCCTAGATCTTCAGGATTGATTTCGACCCCATCTAGGAAATATAGAATCTGAATAGATAAAGGAAGATTCTCATCAGTAGTACCTTGATAAAAAAGATCATTTTCATTCATGTGCCAAGTAATAAGATCCCCTTCTTGTTCAGGTTCTTCATCTCCCTTTACGTTGATAATGTTTTTTAAGGAGGAAATATCCTTTATAGGCTCATTGACATTTTCACTATGAATCCAATTACTAACGATTATTTCTTCAGGAGTTCCCCAAGGGGTTAAAGTAACATAAACAGTTTCTTCTTTTTTGGGTAAAGTAGCTCCATAGGTAAAGGAACTTAGCAAGATACTGGTACTTATTAATACAGCAATAAAAGATTTCCATTTTTTCATGATAGATGACTCCTTTCCACTATAGTTTCTTTTTTTCTCCAATAAAAGCTAGTTGAAGCAATGAAACTTTCAAATACAATTAGAAGTGAAGGCAGTATAAATAAGATAGCTATCATACTAATGAGAGAACCACGGGCAATCATTAAAGTAAGGCTACTTACGATACTCATTTCCGAGATAATAGCCACTCCAATTGTGGAACCAAAAAAAGTTAAAGCGCTAGTAACAATGGATTTAGTAGAACTTTGTAAGGCGATCCCCATAGCTTCGACTTTATCATGACCTTCATTTAACTCTTCTTTAAATCGATTGGTAAGTAGAATAGCATAATCTACGGTTGCTCCTAACTGAATAGAGCCAATAACAATAGAAGCAATAAAGGGAATGGCTGTGTTTGTATAATAAGGAATTCCCATATTGATAAAAATAGCTAATTCAATAGTTGTAACAAGTAAAATAGGAATAGAAAAGGAAGTAAATAAAAGAAACAGTATGATAAAGATAGCCAATATAGAAATAATATTGACACGTTTAAAATCAATATCTGAGATCTCGATAAGATCCTTTGATAATACTCCTTCACCAGTGATAAAGCTATCTTTATGATATTTTTTAATAGCGTGGTTTAAAAGTTCAATTTGCTGGCTCCCTTCATCAGTAGAAGCTTTATAGTTAGAATTAACAAGGATTAACTTATAATCATCACTAGCAAAACTAGATATTAAATCAGCAGGAATAAATTTTTCTGGAAGAGCAACACCAGCAAATTTATCGAATCCAATAGACCCTTCTATACCAGGAATATCATCTATTTCTTTTAGTAACTCTTGTATTTGATAGGAAGGTATTTCGGTAGGCAGCCCAATCATATGGGTTGTCATCATATGGTATTCTTCCTTTAACTTGTTCAATGCAATAATAGAAGGCATATCTTTTGGTAGAGATTCATCTAAATTATAATAGACTTCTACATTTTGCTGTCCATAGAAAGCGGGTATAAATAGGAGAACAAATAGAATCGCAAACCAAGCATAATGCTTAGTTACGAAGGAAGATGTTTTTTCAAAGGAAGGAAGTACAGTGCCATGATGGAATCGATGGATAACTTTATCAAATATTAAAATCATGGCAGGTAACACTGTTAAAGTACAAATGATTCCAATAAAAACTCCCTTGGCCATGACGAACCCGATATCTCTTCCAATTTCTAATTTCATAAAGGCAAGAGCCAAGAAGCCAGCAATGGTGGTTAAAGCAGCACCAGCAGCAGAGGATGCTGTTTTAGCAATAGCTTCTCCCATGGCGTCGATACGATCGTCAAATCGTGTTAGCTCTTCCTCATAGCGGTGTAAAAGGAAAATAGAATAATCCATAGTAACCCCTAATTGAAGTACAGCCGCTAAGGACTTTGTAATATATGATATTTCTTTAAAAATTATATTTGTTCCCATGTTATAAAGTATGGCAATTCCAATACTAGCAAGAAAAATAAAAGGAACAAAAGTAGATTCTAACGTAAGGGCCAAAACGATAGTAGCTAGAATAACAGCAATAGCTACATAAAAAGGCGTATCTCGCCTGGATAAAGTAATGGTATCTTTAATGATTGCACTGACTCCACTTAAGTAGCTTTGATCATCCAATAGGCTACGTATCTGTTCAATTGCATTTTGTGTGGTTTCAGTAGCGGAGGATTCACTCATTTGGATGAAAAGTAAGGTGGAATTTTCTTGGTAAAAGAAATTTTTTATTGTATCTGGAAGCATTTCTTTTGGAACAGTAATATCAAACAAGTCACTTGTCCAGATTACTTTTTCTACTCCTTGAATTTTACCTATTTTTTCCTTTAGGGATAAGATATCTTTGGGAGCCATGTTTTCTACAATTAACATAGTTATTCCAGCATTAGAAAAATGCTCATTCAATAGCTTTTGACCTGCAACAGATTCTAATTCTTCAGGTAAATAGGTAAGAATATCATAGTTAATTTTGGTACGCTTAAGACCTATAACAGAAGGAATTAGAAGGAGCAAGGATACAATTAATACGGTCACACGGTGGCGTCCAATCCAACGACCAAAACTGCTCATAGAATCATCCTTTCTTAATGATTGACCGATGGTCATTTTTGTTTAATGACTATGATACTACAAAAATGACCGTTGGTCAATCATATAAAAACAAAAAAGTGCACAAAAAAAACTTGCAAAAAACTTATTGTTCTTGCAAGTTGGCACCTTTTAACAGTTTGCGAATAGCATCAAACAAATGAGGCTTCATAATCTCTATAGGAGCAGGTTCTTGTAAAATAATAGAGCTATAACAAACGGAACCCGTTAATTCCAATATAAGAAATAATGTAATTTCAGGATTTTCGATAGGTAGGTTTTCTTGTTCAATAATTTGTAAAAAGTTTTGAAATAGGGAATGATTATGATAGGCAGGATCAGGATCATAAAGCAGTTTTCGATAAATACCCCAAGAGAGATTTTTATAAATCATTTTTAAGAGAAGTTTATTACCACTTAAATATTCTACAATGTAGTTTATGATCTCCAATAATTGATCGATGGAATTTTCAAAGGTTTTCAATTGGGTCTTTTCTACAGCTTCCTTTATAAGAATAGAGGTTTTTCGAATAATTAGTTTGTCTAAAATATCATATTTATCTTTAAAATAAAGATAAAAAGTACCTTTAGCAATTCCTGCTTCTCTAACAATATCATTAATAGCTGTATTCTGTACTCCTTTTGTTGTAAAAAGCTTAAAGGCTGTATTGTATAATGTTTGTTCTTTTTGTTTTTTATTTTCGTTTATTTTACTCATTATATAAACTCCTTTATTTAACCACTGGTTTCTAGAACGTTAACGATCATTGATCTTAGCTTTATTTTTTCTAAGAATAATCTATTTTCAAAATAAAGTCAAGGGAAGCCTATATTCCTCAGGTTGATACTTATGAAAGTTAGAGTTTCGGTGTGTGTATCTATAATGACTATTATTCTAATGAAAGCAAAATCTATTACCTAGGGTAGGTTTAAAAAAACATAGCGATGTTTTGTGAAAAATGATATAATAAAAGACATGAGGGCGGGAAGGAGGAGAGCACCATAAGAAAGTATATTCAATTAGGAATTGGTCTTTTTTGTGTTATATTTTTGACTGCTTGTAAGGGCAATTTTAAAAACCCCATGCAAAAACCCATGTTGGAGTTGGAAAATACCAATAAAGTAGAAGATAAGGTTACATCTATAGAAGATATAGAGCAACAAAATAACACAAGCCAAAAAGAAGATATAGACCAACAACAAGAAAAAATAAACCAAGAAAATAATAAAGAACAAGATCAACAAGAAAATCAACAAGAAAGCCAACAGTCAGCAGAAAAAGTAGACTCCAAAGAAAATGTAGTACCAAATCAAACGAATAAAAAAGTAGATACAAAGCAAGACCAAAAAAGTTGGTGGTTTAAAAGAAATAAAGAGCATCTTCCACCAGGGGCTCAGCAAGAAATTGAAATTGCAAAATTTAATACTTATTACCTAGGAGATACGGCAGAAAAGGTGATATACTTAACTTTTGATGAAGGCTATGAAAATGGCTATACTGCTCAAATTTTAGATATTTTAAAAGAAAATGATGTACAGGCAGCTTTTTTTGTCACTCAGCCTTATGTAAAGCAAAATCTAGACTTAATTCAACGAATGGTCAATGAGGGACATGTAGTTGGGAATCATTCTGTTACCCATCCTAATCTGACAGAAAAAAATGATGATCAGGTGAAGGAAGAAATCCAAGGATTAGCTAATTATTATGAAGAAGTAATCGGACAGCCTATTGCACCCTTTTTCAGACCACCAGCGGGTTACTATAGTGAGCGAACCTTGCAGATAACTCAGAATTTAGGCTATAAAACAATTTTTTGGAGCATGGCATATAAAGATTGGGTTGTGGATGAACAACCAGGTAAAGAAGTAGCTTATCAGCATGTTATGGACAACCATCATCCAGGAGCCATTATTTTACTTCATGCAGTTTCTAAGTCAAATACGGAAGCGTTGGATCAGATTTTAAAAGATTTAAAGGCAGAAGGTTATCGGTTTGCCAGTTTATATGATTTGCCCTAAAAAGCTTTTTGATTAGTTTGGCTTTTTAATAAAGAATAATGCTAATTAATCAATTGCTATATACGAAAGATGAAATACAGATAAGGAGGAAAAAAGATGCAAAAACGATTTGAACAAGAAGATTGGAAAAAAAATCAGCAAATCAGCTTAGATTTCAATCATATGATGGTAGAATTTATTCAAGAAGAAGGATTGAAAGAAGAGGATATACAAAGAAATTTAGACAAGATTGCAGCAGCTAGCCGAGCAATGGTAGATAAAAGAACAGCTGGGCAGATGGATTGGCGAGACTTACCCTATGGTCAAGAAGAAGTTGTAAAAGAGATTACAGAGTATGTAGATCAGATGAAAGATCAAATCGATGCTTTTGTTGTGCTTGGCATTGGTGGTTCAGCTTTAGGTCCTATGGCAGTGCAGCAAGCGATTAACCACCCTTATTATAATGAGTTATCTAAAGAAAAAAGAAATGGATATCCTAAATTATATGTCGTTGATAATATTGACCCTGAGCGACTTCCAGCATTATTTGATATTTTAGATATAAAGAAAACATTATTTAATGTAATTACAAAGTCAGGCAGTACATCAGAAACCATGTCTCAATTTATGATTATCAAAGATAAATTGGAAAAAGAAATAGGGGTAGAAGCAAAAAATCATATTGTTTGTACTACGGATAAAGAAAATGGAAATTTAATTAAGATAGCAAGAGAGGAAAACTACAAAACATTTATTATTCCATCTGGTGTTGGGGGACGTTTTTCGGAACTAACTCCTGTAGGCTTATTGCCAGCTGCATTTTGTGGGATTGATATTGAAGAAATGCTAGCAGGTGCAGCTTGGATGGATCACTTATGTAAAGAAGAGGATATCTTTAAAAATCCAGGTCATATGTATGGTCTGCTTCACTATTTAGCTATGGAAAAAGGGAAAAATATTTCTGTTATGATGCCCTATGCAGATTCTTTAAAATATATTTCAGATTGGTATGCACAACTATGGGCAGAATCCTTAGGGAAAAAATATGATTTAGATGGTAATGAAGTTTATGTAGGGCAAACGCCAGTAAAAGCTTTAGGTGCAACAGATCAACATTCCCAAGTACAATTGTATGCAGAAGGGCCTTTTGATAAGGTTATTGTATTTATTGGTGTTGATCAATATCGAGATACGATTCATATTCCAAAATTATATGAAGATATACCAAGCTTAGGTTTTTTAGGTGGTACCACCCATAATCAATTGATTCAAACAGAGCAAATGGCTACAGAATACGCTCTTATGAAAGCGAAAAAAATGAATATGACTATTACTTTACCATCAGTTAATGAATTTACCATTGGTCAGCTACTTTATTTATTTGAAGTGGCAACTGGCTTTACAGGTGAGTTAATGAATATTAATGCTTTTGATCAACCTGGGGTAGAAGAGGGAAAAGATGCAACCTATGCGCTTTTTGGTAGACCTGGGTATGAAGAGAAGAAAGCAGAATTAGATGCAAGGCCTAAGAAACAAGATAAATATAGAATTTAACTTGCCTAATTTATTATACATTAGCTGTGTATTAGAAGAGGAAAATAAAAATTAACCACCTATTAACTTAGGTGGTTAATTTTCTCTTGTAGGGATTTAAGAAATAAGTCTTCATTTATAGGAAGATTAACCCAATGATCCGTCCAAGCGGATAAATGCATGGCATTAACTAGCATCAAACCAAGAATTCCTTCCTCACCTGGGGCAAGTAGAGGGGTGTTTTTATGGATGGCTTCAACCCAATTTTGTAAAATACCAATACGTCCAGTGTTTTCAGCTTCAATAGGAACTGTACATTTCCAACACTCTGGCTCCCCAAAACCCCCAGTATATTCTTGATTAAATTTTCTCTCTGGTGTACGTAATTTCCAGAATTCAAAGGAGTTATCTTCGATAACAATTTTTCCGCCATCTCCTGTAATTTCTAGCCTATTGGTTCCGGGAGTGTCGCAGGTAGAAGCTATAAATACACCTGTTGCTCCATTTTTATACTCTAAATAGGCAGTCACATCATCTTCGACTTCAATATCATGCATTTTTCCAAATCCCATAAAGGCTCTTACACGAGTAGGCATGCCGCAAAGCCACTGTAATAGATCAAGTTGATGGTAAGCTTGAGTAATGAGGACGCCGCCACCTTCTCCGGCCCAAGTACCCCTCCAACTATCAGAATCATAATAAGATTGAGAACGATATAAAGAAGTAACAATCCAATTAACCCTACGAATTTCACCTAATTCTCCTGTAGTAATCAAGTTCTTTAGTTTCAAGTATAAGGGGTTCGTTCTTTGGTTATGCATAATTCCAAAGACAGTACCAGCCTTTTTTGCGGCATTATTCATTTCTTTTACTTCTTTTGTATAGATTCCTGCAGGTTTTTCAATCAATACATGAAGTCCTTTTTCAAAGGCTTGTATGGCCAAGGAAGGATGACTGCTGTGTGGTGTACTAATTAAGACTGCATCTACTGTATTGGACTCAAATAAGCTTTCAGCAGAAGGAAAGATAAGAGTATCCGTGCCTATATTTTGATGAATCCAATTTACCTGTTCCGGGTTACGAGCGCAGATAGCCACTAGTTTAATACCAGAAACTTTTTTAGAAATGATATCTTGCGCATATTTACGTCCCATATTTCCTAGCCCAATAATAGCTAACTTTATCTCTATCATCTTTGTCCTCCTTTATCATAGAATTATGTTACCTTTTATCTAGGCATCTGTCAATCAGAGTATAGTTTTTTCTCTGGACACCTTTTGGAATGATAAAAAACGTGATAATATAATTAGTATAGATAGAAGGAATGACAGTATCAATTAATGGAGGATTCTTCGAATGGAGTCTTAATTGATATAAAAAAGGAGTTGAGAGTATGACTGGACCAGAAAGAAGGCAAAAGATTTTGGATCTATTAAAAGAAGCTTCAGAGCCAGTGTCAGGATCAAGATTAGCTAAGGAGATGGAGGTGAGTAGGCAGGTTATCGTGCAGGACATCGCTCTTTTGCGTGCAGAGAAAGAAGAAATATTGGCTACGCCCAGAGGATATCTACTTCATCCTTATCAGTCACAAATAGCCAAGCGAGTGCTGATGGTTTGTCATGATCGAGAAGGGATACAGGAAGAACTAGAAATCATTGTAGATTTAGGTGGATCTGCCATCGATACTATCGTAGAGCATCCTATTTATGGGGATTTAACGGCTAGCCTAATGGTAAAAAGTAGAAGGGATGTTTATGATTTTGTGACAAAACTAGAAAAATATAAAACAGTACCTTTACTTCGATTAACTCATGGAGTTCATTTTCATACTATAGAAGCTAAGGATGAAATGACTTTAGATTTAATAGAAAAAGCCTTAGAAGAAAAAGGCTTTCTTCCTCAACAATAATAAGGAAAAAATACTTGCATAAAACCCTAGTCCGTGATAATATATTTCTAACATTAGATGACAAGACAGTAGAGTATACAATATAAAGCTAAAAGGGGACGGGAATTTTATGTCATGGAAAGAAAAAACTAAAAAAACGTTACATCGCTATTTTATCGAGGGTTTAAGCGGCATGGCTCTAGGATTATTTTGTAGTTTGATTGTAGGACTGATTATCAAGCAAATTGCATTGCTTTTTGGAGATCATCCTTTTGGAATCATGCTAAATGCTTTTGGAAACCTAGCTTCTGTATTGATGGGACCCATTATGGGGATTGCTATCGCTCATACGTTGCAAGGCCCTAAATTAGTACTATATGCATCGGGAGTAACGGGGCTCATCGGAGCTTTTGCTGATAAAGTAACTTCAGGTGCTATTTTTGTAGACGGAGGGGTTTTTTTAAAGGGACCTGGAGACCCTCTAGGAGCTTTTATTGCTGTTATTGTGGGGGTAGAAGTAGGACGTTTGATTGCAGGAAAGACAAAGTTGGATATCATTATGACACCTATCGTCACTATTTTAGCAGGGAGTGCAGCAGGAATTTTAGCTGGGCCACCAGTGTCGAGGGGAATGCAGTGGTTAGGTGAAATGATTGATCTTGCTACCCAATTACAGCCATTTTTAATGGGAATTGTTCTTTCTACTGTTATGGGGGTATTGCTTACTCTGCCTATTAGTTCAGCAGCTATCTCTCTTATGTTAGGCCTATCGGGCTTAGCAGCAGGGGCTGCTACAGTTGGATGTGCTACTCAAATGGTAGGCTTTGCTGTTGCAAGTTACATAGATAATGGTATGAATGGATTACTTGCGCAAGGACTTGGTACATCTATGCTTCAAATTTCTAATATCATGAAAAAACCTACCATATGGATACCAGCCACATTAGCTAGTGCTATTTTAGGCCCATTATCTACCTTGGTTTTTCATATGGAAAATAATGCAGCAGGTGCTGGTATGGGAACGGCTGGTTTGGTTGGTCCTCTCATGACTTGGCAAACTATGAGCGAGACAAATCCGGTAGGGTTATTATTATTTAAAATTATTGCTATGTATTTTGTGTTGCCTGGAGCACTTACTTGGATCATTACAAAGTTTATGCGTACTCAAGGATGGATTCAAAAGGGAGATATGAAGTTAGAACTATAGAAAGATCTAATATATGGAACAAAAAAAGAATCTACTTTATAAAGTAGATTCTTTTTTTGTTCCATATATTGTAGGCATTCCTTTTTGGGTTTGATATTTCCACAGAGCATGTCGAATTCCAAAGGCAATCAGTTCTGCCATCTTCATAACGACAGATAGACGTGTATTTTGTAAAATCAAGATATCCATAAAACCACTAAAATTGACAATGCCAGTAATAAAAAGATGTCCTACAGGAGAAAGGTCTTTATTAACCCCAGCTCCAGGTTTAATGGATCCTTCTCCAACTGTGACAATACCAATGTGTTCCATTTTGCCAAGACAAGCATCCATTGCAATAATAAAAGGATCCTTATGTTGTTGCTCTATGGATTCTATAGTTTGTTCTAAGTTTTTAGCATGAACAGGGTTATCTAATGTGCCGTAGACGAAGACATCTGCATAGTGAAGAGATTTTAATTTATAGCCAATTAAGGGGCCTAAACTATCACCTGTAGCCCGGTCTGTTCCAATACAGAGTAAGATTACGGGTTGATGAGGTTGTTTAGAATCAATGAGATACTGATAAAATGCTTGGCTAAATTGGTATAGAGCGTTTGGTTGTGAAATATCAACAGAAGTTTGATTTTTAGTTTTGGATTTCAAAGTATTCAACAAGATCACCACCTTTATAGGATATTGGTAGTCTTGCCAATGGAAGAGATAATTATTGCTTATGAGCTTGGCATTTGTTGCCTATCAGAAAAAGCACATTTTTTGCTGAAAAAAGAAAATAAAAAGTTAAGTTCCCTCGACAGCATTTACTAAAATATGTAAAAAATATATGTTATTATAGGCTTGTACAATTTTCTATAGCTCTGAAAAAAGAAGATATCTATAGATATATACATTCGAAACTGAACTTTCCGTAAGAAGTTATACTGCTTTCCTGCTTTTGATTGTGTATATCTATATAAGGAGGAAAACGAGGGGGGATAAATGATGAATGAGTTTTTAGAAAACGAGGAGTTTCGCCTACCTACGAATATCAAGCAGATAGGCGAAATCCAAGAAGGGATCCAGATTTATTTAGAAGACTATGTACACACTTATTTGTATCAATATGCTAGGCAAGATAGCCGTAATGAAAGGTTAGCCATATTGACAGGACGATATGAGCGAAAAGAGGGGGAAGAGATTCTACTTATCAGTGGAGCGATACAGGTTAAACATACTGTCATTGAAAAAGGGCAACCTTATTTTACTGGTGAAGCTTGGGATGATGTAGTTAAAAAGCAGAAGCAATTTTTCCCGGGAGATCAGATTTTAGGATGGGTGCACACTCAGCCAGGATATGGCTTAATGTTGACTTCCTTTCATCAAGAACAACATGAGATCTGGTTTGGGAAACCTTATCAGATTATTTATATCATTGACCCTATTGCTAAAGAAGGGCAATTCTATGCATGGCAAGATGAGCCAGTTCCAGTGCCAGGTTACTTTATTTATTATGCGCGTAATGAGAAGATGCATGAATATATGATGGAATATCGAGTAATCAAAAGCAAGATGTTAGAGCGTCCTGAAGAAGATATCATTATTCAATATAGGAGACAGGAGCGTAATAGAAAACAAGAGGCGCAACAAAAGAAAATTATTCATATGCTTTCTTCTTTTAGTGCTGTTCTATTATTAGTGTGCTTAGTAATGGGAATTGGACTAGTTTATAATTTGGAACAAATTCAGCGACTACAACAAGCCCTAGACATGATGGATGATACTTATTCAAATTTATTTACCCAAGTAAAAACTGGAGGAGTAGAGTCCGTATTTGCGCAAGAGGTAGAAATTCCAAGGGATGAAACCCCTATATTAGTTACAGTTGAAGAACCAGAGGCTGGACAAGAATTTCCACAAGTAGTAGAAAAAGAAGACAATTCAGAGGGAAAAGAGCTTGATGCAGAAGAAAAATCAGAGGTAACACCAGTATCACAGAATGAAGCTCCAGTGGAGGTAGTAGCACAAGATACAACAACAGTAGCATCAACACAACAAGTTGTATCTAATCAAGAAGAAATTAAGCCAGAAGAACCTAAGATCCCCGAAAAATATCAGATTCAAGCAGGAGATAATTTAAGCAATATTAGCTATCGTTTTTATCAAACAACGGATATGATTGAAGAAATATTAAAGATTAATAATTTGACAGATCCAGATAAAATTTATGCAGGCAAAACTATTCTTTTGCCATAAAAAGACCTTAAAAGGGGTTGCAAAACGAACAGTATCAGTTTGTTTTGCAACCCCTTATTTTTTAGTTTACTTGAAAAAGTGAGTTGTTAGCACTTTTTTTGTGTATTTACTTAATCCAGTTGTTCCATTTGGTTCAATAAGTTTTCAAAAACTTGCAATGCTTTTTCTATTGGTTCTGATGATGTCATATCAACGCCAGCTTTTTTGAGTAGCTCAATAGGATCACTAGAGCTACCTCCTTTTAGAAAGGAGAGATAGTCTTCAACAGCAGGGGTTCCTTCTTCTAATATTCTTTGGGAAAGAGCAATAGCGGCTGAATAACCAGTAGCATATTGATATACATAAAATCCTCTATAAAAATGAGGAATTCGAGCCCATTCCATGCAGATTTCATCATCTACCACCATGTGAGGACCATAATATTTACGGTTTAATTCTCCATAGATCTCACAAAGAATATCAGCAGTTAAAGATTTTCCTTCTTCAATCATGGTGTGGGTAATTTTTTCAAATTCTGCGAACATGGTTTGACGATACAAGGTGCCACGGAATTGCTCCATAAAATAATTGATGAGATAGGCTTTTTCTTGAGGATCATTTGCATTTTTTAGCATGTAATCCATGAGAAGGGCTTCATTTACAGTGGAAGCTACCTCTGCTACAAAAATTTTATAGGCTGCATAGACATAAGGCTGAGTTGTGTCAGAGTAATGGGAATGAAGAGCATGGCCCATTTCATGTGCCAATGTAAATAAATTATTAACATTGTCTTGATAGTTCATGAGCACATAAGGGTGGGTACCATAAGCGCCCCAAGAATAAGCACCGCTTCGTTTTCCTTCGTTTTCATAAACATCAATCCATCCTTCACGATATCCAGATTGTAGTAATGCTCCATAATCTTCCCCTAAAGGTGCCAATCCTTTGATAGTCAATTCTTTTGCTTTTTCATAAGGAATAACCATATTCACATCTTTTACTATAGGGGTGTAAAGATCATACATATGAAGCTCATCTACTCCTAATCTTTTTTTCCTCAAATCTACATAGCGATGCATTAGTGGAAGATGTTGATGTACGGTTTCTATGAGCTGATCGTAGACGGATACAGGGATCTGATTGGCATCTAAAGCAGCTTCAAGAGCTGTATTATACTTTCTTTGCTTAGCAAAAAACACATCAGATTGAATAGCCGCATTTAAGGTAGAAGCCAAAGTGTTTCTTTGTTTATTATAAGTAGAATAGAATTTTTCAAATGTATCTTTTCGTACCTTGCGATTTGAACTTTCTAGGAGTTGAATAAATCTCCCTTTCGTAATTTCAATCATATCTCCATCTTCATCTTCTACAGTAGGGAAACGTAAATCAGCATCATTGATCATGGTATAGATTTGCTGTGGTGCTTGCCCAAGTACATTGGCTTCGGCAAGAAATTGCTCTAGTTCAGCGGATAAAATATGATCTTTTTGCCGCAAAATATTATTCAAGTATGTTCGATAAAGTTCAAGATTTGTATTCGTATCCATATAATTTTTTAACAGTTCCGTAGGAAGAGCTAAAATTTCAGGAATAATAAAGGAAAGAGCGCTAGAAACTTTAATTTGTATACTAGTTGCTTCCTGTGCTAGACTTTGATAATGAGCGTTTGTTGTATCTTCGTGTAATTTCATATGGCTATAAACATAGACCTCTTCTAACCGCTGGCCGATTTTATCTTGTAGTTGCAGGCAATCAAAAAGTGATTGAGAGGAAGAAGAAAAAGTGCCTTGATAGGAGGAAAGCAAAGGTAGCCAGAGAGTAATATCTTCACAAGCTTTTTTCCAATCAGTATCAGTAGCAAAAAGATCTTCAATTCTCCAGTGATGGACAGGATTGGTTTCCTCGCGTTTTAAAAGTGTTTTTGATTCGTTCATATAATAGCTCCTTTTTTAAAATTATAGTAAAATAGATGTTTTGGATTTTAAAATATAAAAAACAAACGGTAAGGTATGTAAGATCAAAAAGAAACTAATCCAGAGATAAAATTTAAGTTTGCTGGTTTTATGGCGAAAAAAGATCATTCCTAAAAATGCACCTACTGGTGCCAAGATGCTATAAAATAGCAAAGTTTTCTCTGGAATCCGCCATTTTTTTCTTTTTGCTTTGTACTTATCCATACCAAAGAGGATAAAACTCATTAAGTTTAAGATAACTAACAAAATAATATCAATGTAAATAAGAATAGAGAATAAATCCATTTTAAGACCTCTTTTCTATATGGTAGCCATATTATATTGTACCACAAAAATTTAAAAAAATAAGCTTTCTATCTTATCTTTTATCTGATAAAATAAGAATAGAATTAGAAAAAAGGACCTTAGAAAGGAAAGGACATGAAAAACAAAATACAGCAATATATCATTCTATTTCTATTGGTAATTGGAGTCATTACTACTATCACTACGGGTTATGCCCATCCAGGTTCTCCCCTAGAAGAAGGACAAGAAATTCCTATTTTAATGTACCATCACCTTACATTGCAGGGAGAAAACCTTAATTCTGTTACTGTTAGCGTAGAAAAATTTAAAAGAGATATGGAGTATCTAAAAGAGGAAGGTTATACAACGCTTTTTTTTAGTGACATACTGGAGGCGCAGGCAGAGGGGCGGCCCCTACCATCTAAGCCTATTATTATTACATTTGATGATGGATATCGAAGTAATTATGAGTATGCTTACCCCATTTTAAAAGAAAAAGGACTAAAAGGAACAATCTTTTTAATTGGTTGGTCTATGGGACGTACAACTCATAAAGATGGTATTACTCCCATTATTCCTCACTTTAATTGGGATGAGGCACGAGAAATGTATAATTCAGGTGTTATTGATTTGCAGCATCACACCTATGATCTTCATAATTCTACTATGCTAATACCTTCTTATGGTATTGGAGTTATGCCTTACTACAATGAAACTATGGAAGACTATACAAATCGCTTTTTATACGATACAATTTTATGGAAGCAAAAAATAGAAGCAGAGGTAGGGAATCATGTATTTGTTTTTTCCTATCCTTATGGCTTGGCAAATCCCTTAACAGAACAAATTCTTAAAGATAGTGGGTTTTATTTCTCTGTGTTAACAGGTACAGGAATAAAGATGTGGTCCAATACACGTTTTTCATTATATCGGATGAATGTAACTGAAGAGGATACGCTAGAGACATTACTGCAGCAATTTACCTATTATACAAACTAAAAGGAGCATAACCATGGAAAAAAATGTTGTAGCTAAAGTAGGAACCAGTGAAATAACACAGCAAGAGGTATTAAGAACGATGCAGTCCATGCCGAGAGAGCAAATGGCTCAATTTAGCCAAGCTAATGGGCGTAAGCAGTTAGTAGAGGAAATGGTTCTTAGAGAACTACTGTATTTAGATGCCAAAGATCAAGGTTTTGATAAAGATGAGGCCTTTTTAGCTGAATTAAAGGAAGCAAAAGAGTTTTTATTAAAACAATATGCAGTAAAAAAATTGGTTACTACAGTAGAAATTGATGATGAAGAAGTAAAAGGATATTATGAAGGGCATCCTGAATCCTTTAAAACACCAGTTCAAGTAAAAGCCCGTCATATTTTAGTAGCTGATGAGGAAGAAGCTAGAGAGATCTTAAATGAAATTAAAGGTGGAAAAGATTTTGGGGAGGCAGCAAAAGAATATTCTACTTGCCCTTCAAAGGAACGAGGAGGAGACCTAGGTTTCTTTACATCAGGCCAAATGGTAAAAGAGTTTGATGAGGTAGCTTTCAACTTAGAAGTAGGAGAACTAAGCCATATCGTAAAAACTCAATTTGGATATCATTTGATTCAAGTAGAGGACAAAAAAGAAAGTGGAACACAAACTTTTGAAGAAGTAAAAGATCAGTTAAAACAATTTTTATTACAACAAAAACAAAGTTTACGGTATGTAGAGTATACAGATACATTAAAAAAGAAATATCCTATTGAAATTAATGAAGCAGCTATATAGGAATAAATGAAGTTCAATCCCTCATATATTGGTACAAATAAGTATATGGGGGATTTTTTATGTCTAAAGATAGAAAACTAATTTTTCAAATTGCTAGCGTTTATATTGGTACAGTAGTTGGAGCAGGCTTTGCATCTGGACAAGAAATGGTTCAGTTTTTTACAGTATACGGAGTTTCAGGAATGTATGGCTTAGTTTTGACAGGTTTAATTTTTTCTCTCATTGGTTGGGCTGTATTAGATCGAGTTTATAAATACCAAATCAAAGATTATCAAGAAATGATCAGGCCTATGCTAGGAAATACTGTTACTATTGTCATGGAGGGGATCGTTGCTCTTTTTTTAATGATTAGTTTTTGTGCTATGTTGGCGGGAACAGGAGCATTATTAAATCAACGATTTCAGATTCCTAGTTATGCAGGAACTTTAGGAATGGCTTTTATTTGTTTTTTTACTTTTCTATATGATGTCCAGGGGATGGTTGTCATAAATGTTATTTTAGTTCCTGTTTTATTTTTAGGCGGAATTTTATTAGCGTTATATATCTTAATTTTTAGGGATATAACTGTATTTGCAGGGATTGGAGAGAGTTTTAGGCTTATTCGATACCATTGGTTTTCTTCTAGTCTTTTATATATTGGTTATAATTCTATTACTGCTATCGTAGTTCTTACAACTTTACAGCCTTATTTAGCCCATAGGAAAATAGCTAAAAAAGGTGGAATATATGGTGGTATGGGCCTAGGGATCTTAGGTTTATCTTTGGGTTTGGTTACCATGATTTATCGGGGGAAAATAGAATTTTTTGAAATCCCTTTATTAGAAATTGTTATTAACTATTCTCCTTGGATCCATTGGATTTACTTCTTTGTTATTTTAGCCGCTATGTATACAACTGCAGTATCAACAGGATATGGATTTGCTAATAGAATGTCTACTATTTTGTCCCTTAATCCTTATGTATCCGTAGTCTTAACTGTAGCTACAGGTTTATTAACTGCCCAAATAGGATTTTCAAATATTGTTCAAAAGATCTATCCTTTATTTGGATATATAGGATTATTTGAAGTGCTTGTTATCCTCCTTTATTTCGCAAAAGATAAAAGACAAGAGATGGGCTCAAAGACCACAACAAGAACATTGAAAAAAGCCAGAAAATAGGGTAATATTAAGAAGTAAAGTTGTATATTTATACTTAACTAAGGAATAGGCACTGGAGGAAGAACATTGGAAAAAGCAGTAAGCAAAAAAAATAGAAATGTAAAAACAAAAAGTAGAAAGAAACGAGTTTTGAGAAAAGGTGCTTTTTTTTGGCTCTTAGTTATGATAATTGCTGGAGGAATTTTATGGCGTCAACAAAATAATACAATAAATTTGATGGAAGTTTTTCAACAAGAGCCAGTTCAAGAGAGGCAGGAAGCAATTCCTTTACTCACCTATAATCCTTCAGAGCCCAATTATTTTGGAATCTATGAGAAAGACTTAATTTATAGCAGTAAAGATGGTATTAAGCGATTAACTCTAGATGGATCTATAATATGGAGCCAAGCCTATTCTATGAAAAAACCATATTTAGTAGTGAGTACTCCTTATGTAGGAGTAGGAGACATAGGAGGACAAGATATTTATATTTTTGAGGGAAAAGGTCTTTTATATTCTATTAAAGCAGCCTATCCTATTTTAGAGTTTATATTAACAGAGCAAGGGTGGGTAGGAGTTTTACAACAAACACCTACAGGCCATCAGGTATCTATCTACGATCCCAAAGGAAATATTCAAATTGATCATATCACTTACTTAGAAAAAGATGGACAACCCATGAGTATTTTTATTTCTCCAAATGGGGAACAATTAGTAACAAGTTATGTAGATACTTACAGTAGTGAAATTCTGAGCAAATTAACTTTTTTTAATATTGGAGCTTTAGGAGAGTTGCAAATTGATTCTATTACAGGTGCTCATCATTATTCAAATATGCTTATTCCATTAGGTAAATTTTTTGATTCTAATACATTTGTAGCCATTAGTGAACAGAAATTGATGGGGTTTGATGTTAATACGAATCCTGTAGAGATATGGAATTATGCTTTTACTCAAAAAGTAAGGCGGGTTTCCGCTAAGGGAAGTCAATCAGTGGCCCTTGCTTTTGGCGATCCTTTACCGGGGGAAACAGGGGAGCAACAAGAGATTACTAGAATTTATAACCAACAAGGAAAAATTCTAGGTGAGTTTATAACGAAAGAGCCTGTGGATTATTTACATCATACAGATAGCCTTACGATTATTGGAGCAGGTAGGACATTTTACGGGATAACTTCAAAAGGTAAACAGTTGTGGGAATACAAAGCGACTAAAGATATAAAAGCTTTTTTGCCCTTTGGGGGAAATAAAAGTTTCTTATTAGTATCTCAAGACCAAGTGGAATGGATTGATATCTACTAAGGAGGTAGGGTATGTTTAATTGGATGGATGGTATTGTACTAGGAGTTTGTCTAGTAAATGGCCTTATTGCTTATCGGCGAGGATTGGTTGGTTCTTTATTTCGTATATTTTTTTATGGTATAGGACTTTTTTTATCTTATAAGATCTATCCTACTATCAGCCGATTTTTAAGATACTCCACAGGGCTCTTTGATCTATTCAAAACAAAAGCTACCTCAGTTTTACAATTGGAAAGTACAATAGAAGAATATACTTTGCAGGCACAAAGAAATATGATTCAGCATTTGCCAGTACCTGAAATTTTAAAATCACGACTTATTGAAAATAACAATACAGAAGTCTATAATATTTTAAAAGTAAAGGGATTAGATGATTATATTGCTGGTTATGTAGCAAATCTAATGATGAATGCTCTGACCTTAATTTTAGTTTTTTTGATTATTTTTATTGGAATGAAGATTTTACTTAAAACAACAGATTTTTTTACTAACTTGCCAGGCATTCGATTTATAAATAAGATAAGTGGTTTATTTGTAGGCTTAGGGATTGGGCTTATTCAAGTATGGTTATTGTATTTAATTCTGATTCCTTTCTATTTAAATCCTAAATACCTGATGATCCAAAAAGCTATTGATGAGTCTCTAATGGCTCGCTATTGCTATGAAAACAATATGATTTTATACTTTTTAGGGAAAATATTTTATTAATTATAAAAAAGTGTTGACATAGGGTGATAAGGGTGGTACAATGATCTTCGTTGCTCCGGAAACGGAACAACACAGCACTTTGAAAACTGAACAGCATAACAACCCGTTCTTTTGAAAGAAAGAACAACCCATATAATATAATAAGTAGAGAATTGCGTTTTGTTCTTTAAAACGTAATGAATCACTTAGTTCTTCCCATAGGAAGAACAAGATTTAAAAGATGCTAGTGCATCATGAACCGATCAAAACACGAGAGTTTGATCCTGGC
>JAAZLH010000298.1 GCA_012799415.1 Candidatus Epulonipiscium sp.
GCAAAAAAAACTATAGCCAAGCTTCTAGACATTACTGTTGATGGTGTTAGGTATAGAGAATTACAACTGCGTAAAAAGCTCCTTTCCTATAAAGAATTAGAGAATTTTCTAGAAAAATAAAAAAACTACTACGGATTTTGCCCTTTAGTGTCCTTTAGATATTGAAGGGCAAAAAACTTATGAAAGGAGCAAATCAAAAATGAGCAAAATGAAAGAACTATCTCAAACTGTTGATGAATTGAAAACTGCTGCCAATCTTCTTCTATCAGTAGCTGATTCACTTTTAGACTTGTTTTCTGGAACTGGTGAAACATCAACTGAAGTCAAAGAAACAAAAAATCAAGCACCAGTAAAAGAAGAAAAGCTGACTTTAGAATCAGTTAGGGCTGTACTAGCAGAAAAATCTCGTAGTGGATATACAGATGAAATTAGGGCCTTATTAGAAAAGCATGGTGCTAATAAGCTAAGCGAAATCGACCCTAAAAAGTATAAAACGCTACTTGAAGAAGTAAAGGTACTAGGAAATGGGTAAGCATGCTCTCCTCTCTCCCTCTTCAAGTCACCGCTGGTTAAACTGCCCTCCGTCATTAAGACTTAGTCAAAACTACGATGACACAACCAGCTCTTATGCTGAAGAAGGAACAGAGGCCCATCTTTTAGGTGAGTACAAACTAAAAACATTACTTGGTAAAAAGGAAGTAGATCCTACTGCCAACCTTAAGTATTACAACCAAGAGATGGAAGAATGTGCGGAAAACTATGCAAACTATATCCTTGAACTTTATGAAACTGAAAAAGCCAAGCACTATGACCCACTTATTTTAATAGAACAAAAGCTAGATTACTCTAAATATGCTGATGGTGGATTTGGTACAGGTGACTGCATAATCGTTTCAGATGAAACCCTGCAAGTAATAGATTACAAGCATGGGGTCGGTGTCTTAGTTGATGCCGATGCTAATTCACAGATGAAACTATATGGGCTTGGTGCTTTAGAACTCTTTGATGGAATCTATGATATTAAAACTGTTGCCATGACCATCTACCAACCAAGGCGAAATAATATCAGCACTTTCACCCTTTCAAAAGATGAGCTTTATAAATGGGCTAAAGAAATTTTAAAGCCTACTGCAGAGCTAGCCCTTGAAGGCAAAGGCGAATTTAAGTGTGGTGATTGGTGTACCTTCTGCAAGGTAAAACACGAATGCCGAGCCAGAGCTGAATACAATCTTGAGCTAGCTAAGTATGATTTTAAGCTTCCACCACTACTTGAAGATGAGGATATTGAATATATTCTCTCCAAAGTAGATGAACTTGTAGCCTGGGCATCAAATATTAAAGACCATGCACTAACTGCTGCCCTACAAGGAAAGGTATGGCGAGGCTTTAAGCTAGTCGAAGGAAGAAGTAATAGACGCTATGTAAGTGAAGAAGAAGTTATTAGTGTAGTAAAAACAAATGGCTATGATCCGTATGTTCAAAAGATAAAAGGAATAACAGCCATGGAAAAAACTTTAGGCAAAGCTAGGTTCTCAGAGCTTCTAGCTGACCTAGTTGAAAAACCAAAAGGTAAACCTACTCTCGTTCCTGAGAGTGACAAACGACCAGCTATTAATACAGCTGTAGATGACTTTAAATAAATTTTAGGAGGAAAATTCTATGAGTAAAAATACTAATCCAATGAAAGTTATAACAGGTCCAGAAACAAGATGGTCTTATGCAAATGTGTGGGAGGCTAGATCTATAAATGGTGGTACACCTAAATTTTCAGTATCACTAATTATTCCAAAGTCAGATACTAGAACCTTAGACAACATTAAAGCTGCAATCGAAGCTGCTTATAAAGAAGGCGAAGCCAAGCTAAAAGGTAACGGTAGAAGTGTTCCAGCTCTTTCTGCTATTAAAACTCCTCTTAGAGATGGAGATTTGGAAAGACCAGATGACGAGGCTTACGCAGATTCTTATTTTGTTAATGCCAATTCAGCAACTGCTCCAGGTATTGTAGATGCAAATCTAGACCCTATCCTAGAACGTTCAGAAGTTTATAGCGGGGTCTATGGTAGAGCTAGCATAAATTTCTATGCCTTTAACAGCAATGGAAATAAGGGAATCGCTTGTGGTCTTAACAATCTACAAAAAATAAGAGACGGAGAATCACTGGGTGGTAAATCCAGAGCCGAGGATGATTTTGCTACAAGTGTAGATGATGATTTCCTTTCATAAAAACGATGGGCAGCAGGTATATCCTAGCTGCCCTATTTCTTATATGGAAAGGAGAGTTCAATGAAAACATTAGAAATAGATATAGAAACTTTTTCATCTGTAAGTCTTGCTAAAGCAGGGGTCTATAAATATAGCCAATCAGATGACTTTGAAGTCATGCTCTTTGCCTACTCTATAAATGGAGGTCAAGTAGAAGTTATCGACTTAGCCTTGGGTGATAAATTGCCTGAGAAAATACTTCATGCTCTTACTGATCACAAAGTTACTAAATGGGCCTTTAATGCAAACTTTGAACGAATCTGCCTATCTAGGTTTTTAGGGTTTCCTACTGGCAAATACCTAAACCCTTCTTCTTGGAAATGCTCTATGGTTTGGTCAGCCTATATGGGGCTACCCCTTTCACTTGAAGGTGTGGGCTCAGTTCTTGGTCTAGAAAAACAAAAATTAAAGGAAGGAAAAGATTTAATTAGATACTTTTGTACTCCCTGCAAACCTACTAAAGCTAACGGTAAAAGAACTAGAAACTTTCCCTACCATGATCTAGATAAGTGGTCTAGCTTTAAAGAATATAACAAACGAGATGTAGAAACCGAACTTGAGATACAAAGAAAACTAGCAAATTTTCCTGTTCCAGATACTATCTGGCAAGAATATCACTTGGACCAGGAAATCAATGATAGGGGTGTTCTCCTTGATTTAGAATTTATTAAAAATGCTATCTATATAGATGACTACTTTCGTAGCAACTTAATGGGAGAATTAAAATCTATTACTGAACTTGAAAATCCTAATTCTGTCCATCAACTAAGAGCTTGGCTTTCAGATAAAGGACTGGAAACAGATAGGTTAGGAAAAAATGTAGTTTCTGAATTGCTAGAAACTGCTGATGGAGATATTGCTAAAGTTCTAACACTCAGACAGCAAATTTCTAAGTCATCAATTAGAAAATATCAGACTATGGAAAATGCAATAGGATCTGATAATCGTGCCAGAGGTATGTTCCAATTTTATGGTGCTAATAGAACTGGTCGATTTGCAGGTAGGATCCTCCAGCCACAAAATCTGCCAAGAAATAATATGCCTGACCTATCGGAGGCTAGAGATTTAGTTTTAGGAAAAGATATCAAGGCTTTAGATATGCTCTATGATTCTGTTCCAGAAGTCTTATCTGAGCTTATCCGCACATCTTTTATACCAAAAGCTAATCACAAACTTATAGTGGCTGATTTCTCTTCCATTGAAAGAGTTGTACTAGCTTGGCTTGCAGATGAAAACTGGGTCCTAGAAGCTTACAACAGAAAAGAAGATTTATACACAGCTACTGCCAGCCACATGTTTGATGTTCCTATTGAAAAAATAGATAAAAGAGGCCCACTAAGACAAAAAGGAAAGGTTGCAGATTTAGCCTGTGGTTATGGTGGCTCAGTTGGAGCTCTTAAAGCTATGGGTGCTCTTGACATGGGTCTTTCTGAAGAAGAATTAAAGCCTCTAGTTAATTCATGGAGGTCAGCAAATCCTAATATTGTTGATTTCTGGTGGGCAGTTGACAGGGCTGCAATGAAGGCGGTCATGGAAAGAACTACTACCTCTACTCATGGTATAGATTTTACCTATAAAAGCGGAATGCTTTTTATTAGCCTCCCCTCTGGTCGTAAGCTCTCCTATGTAAAACCTAAAATGGGATTAAATCAATTTGGATCTCCTTGTGTTACCTATGAAGGTTTAGGAACTACAAAGAAATGGGAAAGAATAAATTCTTATGGCCCAAAATTTGTAGAGAATATAGTCCAAGCCCTAAGTCGTGATCTACTTATGTTTTCTATAGAAAACTTAAAGCATTTTTCTATTGTTATGCATATCCACGATGAGATTGTAATTGAAGCTGAAAAACATATTACAGTTCAAGAAATATGCGACATTATGAGTAAGTCTCCCCCTTGGGCAGAGAGCTTAAAACTTCGTGCAGATGGCTTTGAAGGAAACTTTTATAAAAAAGATTGAAAAAACACTACGGATTTCGGCAGGTGTTGTCCTTTAGATAATGAGGGCAGTACCTGTCTATTAAATTCTGGAGGTATTTTTTATGTTTTATGTAAAAGAAAAAGTTAGTTCTAACCTTGATGTAACTGTAGAAATTCACGATGACAATGTCTTTTGCTCTTGTCCTGAATGTGGCTGTGAAGTTGAGATAGACCTGGCCCAGCTTTTCAGTGATGGCGAAGGCGACCTTTATGGTACTTCTGTATTTTGTCGTGATTGTAGTAAGGCTAAGTTAGAAGCTCTAAGAAAGTAAAGGAGGTAGTTTAGATGAAACTTGAAGTTTATAAAAATGCGGAATTCGGTTCTATCCGTACTGCTCTTATTAATGAACAAATCTTTTTTGTTGGAAAAGATGTAGCTGAAAGTCTAGGCTACTCCAATACTAAAGATGCTCTTTTAACCCATGTTGATAAGGAAGATAAGTCAATACTTCAAAGGTCGGAAAACACGACCTTTGATATTCCAAACAGAGGCCTAACAATAATTAATGAATCTGGCCTGTATAGTCTTATCCTTTCCAGTAAGATGCCAAAGGCTAAAGAATTTAAACGTTGGGTAACTAGCGAGGTCCTCCCTTCTATCCGTAAACATGGTCTATATGCAACGGATCAACTGCTTAACAATCCAGACCTTGCTATCGCTGCTTTTACAGCTCTCAAAGAAGAAAGGGGAAAAAGGAAAGCACTGGAAGCTAAAGTTGCTATTCAGAATCAGCAAATTGTAGAGATGAAACCTAAAGCTTCCTACTATGACCTAGTTCTTCAATGTAAAGACCTGGTGGCTATTTCTGTAATAGCCAAGGACTATGGTTGGAGTGCTAAAAGAATGAACCGACATTTAAAGGATAAGGGAATTCAATTTAGACAAGGCTCTATCTGGCTTTTATATCAAAAGCATGCAGAACAAGGATACACAAGTACAAAAACTCATTCTTATAACGGAAAAGATGGAACTGTTCATACAAGGCCACATACCTACTGGACACAAAAAGGTAGGCTCTTTATCTACAGCCTATTAAAGGCAGATGGCA
>JAAZLH010000299.1 GCA_012799415.1 Candidatus Epulonipiscium sp.
AGCCATGGGTGATGCTGGAGTTTTACAAGGCATTCCTAGAGAGTTAGCTTATCGATTGGCAGCTCAAGCTTTATTAGGCTCTGCCAGAATGGTACTTGAAACCCAGGTGCATCCAGGAGCACTTAAAGATCAAGTCTGTTCTCCAGGTGGAACTACTATTGAAGCAGTAAGAATACTAGAGAAAAAAGGATTTAGAAGTGCGATTATTGAAGCAATGGAGGGCTGCTATCAAAAAACCAAAGAGTTTTAGTTAATAGTTGGATAACAAGACAAGCACTCATATCTTTCTTTGCTATTTCATATACTGAAAGAGAACTTATTTTTTAAATAAGAAAGAAGGAGAATCAGATATGAGAATCAAAAGAAAGATACACCGTTTAGCAAGAGGGAGAGTCCCTACTTTACCAAAAGGAAGAGCTTTCCCCTTATCGAAAGGAAGGTCTCCCGCTACTCGTAAAAAGTTTTCAACTTCCTATATTCTTTATCTTATTGGAAGTGTTTGTATTATTATTGGTATATTATTAGGTGCTCTTGTGGCAAATCAGGTAAATGAAATTCAAAAAAAAGAATTAATTCAACACTTAGAAATTTTCTTTAATCAATTTCCAACAGCTTTTATTTCAAGTAAAACTGTTTTATTTGATATACTGCTAAAAAATATAAAGCATCTATTATTAATTTGGGGTATGGGATTTTTAACTATTGGAATTCCTTTTGTATGGGGGATCTTAGTTTTTAAAGGCTGGTCTTATGGATTTACATCTGCTTTTTTATTTTTACAATATGGATGGAGTGGTATTTTTTTTGGGTTTATTGCGTTTATTCCTCAAAATCTTATTTTCATTCCTACCTTTGTTTTTGTCTCAAAATATAGTGTTCAGTGGAGCATTGGACATTATCAGCAAAAGCAAATGCGGGCAAGGTGGCAAAGAGAACAAAATCAGAAATGGATTGAATATGGATTAGTGCTTATGATTGGTACAATCTGCATACTCCTTGGGAGTATAGTAGAAACCTATTTCACCCCAGTTATCATGAGATTTTTACTATCTAGCTAATACATATAATTCTATTTTCACAATTAAATCAATAGGTATTTGATGTACTTTAAAATTCTTCCTCTTTAAACATCGACTTTTCAAAAAAAATGCTTTATAATGGAAAGACATAGATCAATTACTAAAGATAAAACATAGTTTAAAGCTAAAGGAGACCTAAAATGGAAGAATATGTACTTCAATTTACGCAATATCTGCAAAATGAAAGGGGCTCATCAAAAAATACAATTCTTTCGTATGAAAGGGATCTAAAAAGTTTCATAGCATTTATTGTAGGAACAGGCATTGAAAAACCTGAAAAAGTAAACGTAACGAATGTTCGAGCCTATTTATTGTATTTAGAAAAGCAAGGAAGAGCTCCATCTACTATTTCTAGGAACATAGCTTCTCTTCGCTCGTTTTTTCAATACCTATATAAAGAAGGTATCGTAACAGAAAATCCTACAATGGATATTACGACCCCTAAAATAGAAAAAAAATTGCCTGATATATTAACTATGGAAGAAGTAGAATTGCTTTTGGCAGAGCCAAATTTAAAAACTTTAAAAGGGATAAGAGACAAAGCTATGTTAGAAGTGCTTTATGCGACAGGGATTAGGGTAACAGAGTTGGTAAATTTACAACTAGATCAAATACATATGACATTAGAATATTTACAATGCACCTATATGGACAAAGATAGAATGATTCCGTTGGGATCTAAGGCTATAGAAGCATTAGAAATATATTTAAAAGAAGCTAGATTTATTATGGTGCGAGATGCAAAGGAACAGACTTTATTTGTAAACTGTAGTGGGACTGTCATGACCCGGCAGGGTTTTTGGAAACTAGTTAAAGTATATGCCAAAAAAGCTAATATTCAAAAGGCTATAACTCCTCATATGCTGCGTCATTCTTTTGCAGCACACCTGGTGGCAAATGGAGCAGACTTACATGTTGTACAAGAAATGATGGGACATGCAGATATATCAACAACACAAATTTATACCAAGCTCCAAAAAAGTAGAATCAAAGAAGTTTATAATAAAGCACATCCTCGGGCATGATAGATACATAAGTATAGGTAGGGGTGATTATAATAAAATAATAACACTACTATATGTTCGTGAAGGAGAGTGATTTTAAATGATAAAAAGAGTGATTTGGATTATATTAGATAGTGTTGGCATGGGCGCTTTGCCAGATGCTAAAGAGTATGGTGATGAAGGGAGTAATACATTAGGAAATGTGTGGAAATCCATGGGGGGATTGCAGATTCCTCATTTGTTAGAGTTAGGTTTAGGGAATATAGAAGGTATGGTTGAGCTTCCGCAGGTTAGTGAGCCTAGAGGGTGCTTTGCACGGCTTGCAGAAATGTCTAACGGAAAAGATACGACGATTGGTCATTGGGAAATGGCAGGTATTTATTCACCTATGGCTTTTCCTACTTATCCTCATGGGTTTCCTGAAGAAGTATTAAATCCCTTTAAAAAAGCAATAGGTAGCGAAATTCTAGGTAATAAACCTGCATCAGGAACGGAAATTTTAGAAGAATTAGGGTCAGAGCATATGAAAACAGGACAACCCATTATCTATACTTCAGGAGATAGTGTTTTTCAAATCGCAGCCCATGAAGATATTATTCCCATTGAGCGTCTATATGAAATCTGTAGAATTGCCAGAGAAATATTACGAGATGAGCATGCTGTTGCTCGGGTAATTGCCAGACCTTTTATTGGTCAGCCTGGCGCCTTTGAGCGGACTGCTAATCGACGTGATTACTCCATAGCCCCGCCGGAACCTACAGTGTTGGATCGTATAAAAGACAACGGATTAGATGTTATTGCTATTGGGAAAATAGAAGATATTTTTAGTGGACAAGGTATTACTGAGGCCATTCATACAAAGAATAATATGGATGGGGTAGACCAGACCATCTCTTGGATGAAAAAAGAGAATGAAGGCCTAATTTATACCAATCTAGTGGATTTTGATGCCAAATGGGGTCATCGTAATGATTATGTAGGATATGGGAGAGGCTTAGAAGCTTTTGATCAGCGATTACCTGAGATTTTACAAGCCATGAGGCAAGAAGATATTCTTTTTATTATGGCAGATCATGGATGTGATCCTACAACTCCAAGCACTGATCACTCTAGAGAATATGTTCCATTTTTAGCTTATGGGCAATTATTACAAAGAGGTGTGGATTTAAAAACAAAAGCCACTTTTGCAGATGTTGGGCAGACTATCGCAGATATTTTTAGAACGGCCCCTGTTTCTTATGGTACAAGTTTTTTATCCCAGATTGTTCCATGATATATATAATTTCCACCATTCTGTATTAGGAGCTTGAATTAAGTATTTAGACAAAATTCTAAATCGGAAAAGAGTATTATACTCTTTTTCCGATTTTTTTCACGTATAATTTATTAAAAAAAGCCTACTATAACAATATATAGAAAAAGGAGGTTTTATTATGAGAAAGAAAAAAATCCTCGCTTTCATCCTGAGCTTTCTAATTGTTGGAAATACAATAGCAATTTCTGATGTGAGAGCGAATAATTTAGAGGTAAATGCTAAGTCAGCTATTTTGATGGAGCCCCTAACAGGTGAAATCTTATTTGAACAAAATGCACATGAAGCTTTACGGCCGGCAAGCATTACCAAGGTAATGACTCTATTATTGCTCTATGAATCTTTAGAAAGTGGAAAAATTAAATGGGATGATGTAGTTACAGTAAGCGAAAGGGCGGCAAGTATGGGTGGGTCCCAAGTGTTTTTAGCTCCCCAAGAACAAATTGATGTGGGTACCTTAGCAAAAAGTATTGCGGTAGCCTCAGGTAATGATGCAGCTGTAGCTATAGCTGAATATATTGCTGGAAGTGAAGAAGCGTTTGTTGTATTGATGAACCAAAGAGCCAAAGAACTTGGAATGAACAATACACATTTCGAAAACTCATCTGGTTTAGATGCTGATGGGCATCTTACTACAGCTTATGATATTGCTCTTATGTCACGGGAGTTGATCACACGCTTTCCTCAAGTTCATGAACTAACCACTATTTGGCATGATATCTTGGTGCATAAAAGAAAAAATGGAGAAGAAAATACAGACCTTACTAATACAAATAAATTATTAAAATGGTATGAAGGAACTACTGGGTTGAAAACGGGTTCTACTAGTAAAGCATTATACTGCTTATCAGGAACGGCAGAAAGAAATGGATTGAAATTGATAGGTGTCGTCATGGCAGCACCAGATTATAAAATTCGATTTCAAGAAGTTATGAAATTATTTAATTATGGATTTGCTAATTATGAGATGGTAACAGGAAAGGCAAAAGGTACAGTAATAGGAAAGGTACCGGTTATGAAGGGAATGGAAGAAGAAGTAGAGGTTATTTTAGAGGAAGAGCTTCATTTCTTGCTTTCTAAAGGAGAAGGAGATAAGAAAGGTCAGATCCAATCTCAGATTAAAATACCACCCATGATACAAGCGCCCATAGAGCAAAATGCTAAAGTAGGCGAAATTATTTATACTCTTGGAGATAAAGAAATAGGGCGTAGCGGATTATTAGTAAAAAAAGAAATTAAAAAGGCAAATTTAAAACATATCATAGGGGCATTATTTCAAAAGTGGATCTAAACACCCAAATACTTTTTGGGTGTTTTTAATTGACTTGAACTTTCTCTTAATTATTAGTAGAATAAAGGGTAACCTTATTTACGAATAAGAGAATTTCACAAAGTCAAAAAAGGAAGTGAATGATGCATATGATAACAGATTATATTTTTATAATTACAGCTATTTTAATTGCTATTACTATTCATGAATTCGCCCATGCTTGGGTGGCTACGGCCTTAGGAGATCCAACACCTAAAAATGATGGTCGTTTAACTCTTAATCCTTTAAAGCATATTGATCCAATTGGGCTTTTGTTATTTGTTATTATTCGTTTTGGATGGTCTAAGCCAGTTAGGATTAATGCTAGCTATTTTGAAGATCGTAAGAAAGGTAGTATGTGGGTAGCTTTATCAGGTCCACTAAGTAATTTAATCACTGCCTTTCTTTTTGGGGCTTTGTTAAAAATTGCTATTTTATTTCCTATTCTTAATCCTACAGTGCAAAGATATCTTATGCAATTTTTACGTTATGGTATTTTATTTAATGTGATTTTTACAGTATTCAATCTATTACCTATTCCGCCACTAGATGGGTCCAAATTAGTTTTTGGAATTTTGTCACCAAGTTCTTATTTTAAAATGTTGCAATATGAGAAGATATTACAAATGTTGTTGTTATTATTATTATTCATGGGTATATTACCAAGATTCTTGACACCTATTGTAGTGTTGGTGGAAAATATAATTTTTGGGGTATTTCAATTGTTTTAAAAAAGTGTCTAGAAGTCCATAGGTGTAGATGAGTATAGAAAAAAGTGAAAAGGAGGCTATGGTATGAGTATTCAAGTTTGCCTAGATGTATTTGAAGGGCCTCTGGACCTTCTACTTCATTTAGTTGAAAAAAATCAAATGAATATTTATGATATTTCAGTTTCCATTGTAACTGAACAATATCTAGAGTATATGCACCAAGCAGAAGAGCAAAATCTGGAATTAACTAGTGAGTTTTTAGTAATGGCAGCTACTTTGCTTCAAATTAAATCCCGGATGCTCCTTCCTGCGCCTCCTCCTCTAGAAGAAGAGCTAGAGGGAGATCCACGGGAAGAACTTATCACAAAATTATTGGAATATAAGATGTACAAGGAGCTATCCCATCTATTAAAAGAAAGACAAGAAGAGGGACAAAAAATTCTTTATAAAGCATCAGAATACCCAGGAGATTTGGTTGAGCAATCATCAACATTTGCACCAGAAGAAATTCTTGTACATATTACATTAGAGAAAATTCATGCTGCATTCCAAGATGTATTAAAGAGGAGTAAGGCAAAAATAGACCCCATCCGTCATAATTTTGGTTCTATTACAAGAGAGCTTTATACAGTAGAAGAAAAAATGCAGTTTATTGAAGAACTATTGATGATTACACCAGTGATTTACTTTGAGGAATTATTTTATCAACAGCCAGATAAAATCGAAATGATTGTAACTTTTCTAGGTTTATTAGAATTAATAAAGTTAAAAAAGATTAAGATTGAACAAACACAAGCATTTGATCAAATAGAAATTAAAAGATACAAATAGAAGGGATGTTCGTGAGAGTGACGGAAGTAGAAGCAATTATTGAATCATTACTATTTGTTGCGGGAGAGGCAATTCCTCTCAAGCAAATTAGTCAAGTTATAGAAGAAGATCAAGATACAACACGAAAAATTTTAAACCAAATTAAAAACAAATATGAAGATGAAGGTAGAGGTATTCAAATTATTGAGTTAGATGGAGCTTTTCAAATGTGTACTAGACCCCAATATTTTGAGCACATACAAAAACTTTATCAAATCCCTCAAAAATTTAACCTTACTCAAGCTCTTTTAGAAACATTAGCCATTATCGCGTATAAACAACCTATTACGAAGGTTCAGATAGAAGATCTTCGTGGAGTGCGATGCGATCATGTGGTTAATCGTTTAATTGAATATAATTTAATTTGTGAAGCGGGCCGTTTAGATGCACCAGGTCGCCCTTTATTATTTGGAACTACAAAAGAGTTTTTACGTTATTTTGGGTTTCAGTCTTTAGAAGAATTACCCCATCTAAAGGCAGGAGTCGTAGATCAAATTCAACAAGAAGTAGAGGCAGAGGTAGAAGGAGATATGGAATTAGGAGTAAAACATAAAATAAAGGAAGAAATGGAATAGGACAAGTTAAAAAAGTCTATATATGGGAATAGGAATCAAAGCGAAAGGATATTCTTATGAAAAAAAAGAACCCCCTTTTATTTTTTTTAATCCTATTCTTTTTTAGTTTTAAGATAGTACCCCTTTATTCAGAAGAAAAAAATGTGAAACCTCCTATAGTAGAAGCACGCTCAGCTATTTTGATGGATTTAAAAAGTGGTCGAGTTCTATGGGAAAAAGATGCCCATACGAAGAAAGCCATGGCTAGTACTACCAAGATTATGACATGTATTATTGCACTTGAAAATGGAAGCTTGCATGATGAAGTATCTGTTAGTGCAAAAGCAGCGGCCGCCCCTCGAGTTAAATTATATATCAAAAAAGGGGAAACGTATCGCTTAGAAGACTTACTATATGCTCTTATGCTACAATCCTCCAATGATGTGGCTGTAGCCATTGCGGAACATATAGGGGGCAGTGTAGAAGAATTTTGCAAAATGATGACCGAAAAAGCAAAGGAAATCGGGGCAGAAAACACATCCTATCAGACAGCCAATGGCTTAGATGCTCAAGATCACTATTCTACGGCTTATGATTTAGCACTGATTACTCAATATGCTTTACAGAACCCCAAGTTTATGGAAATCATCAATACTAGAGAGATTACTATTTCCAATGCCAGCGGAGCCCATCGTTCTTTTTATCTTGCTAATGCCAACCGGTTTTTAACCGATTATGAAGGAGCTACAGGAGTAAAGACAGGCTTTACAGGTCAAGCTGGTTATTGTTTTGTAGGGGCGGCGAGACAGCAAGATATGCATTTGGTTTCTGTTGTTTTAGGGAGTGGTTGGTATCCACATAAAAATCAGAAGTGGGTTGATACAAAGGCCATTATGAATTATGGTTTTGCCAATTTTAAACCTACAGAAATTATTCTACAAAATCAGAAAGCAACGTCTGTTCCAGTTCTTAGGGGAATATATCCTGATGTAGAGCTAGTTTATGAAAAAGGATTTTCACTACCCTTAAAAAAAGATGATCTTATTACAACTAAAATTAGTAGCCCTACATCGTTAGAGGCTCCTGTTCTAGCAGGAAGCAAAGTTGGATATGGGGAAGTATTTGTTAATGGAGAACGATATACCCGTATTTCTTTAGTTGCTTTACAAAACGTGGAGCGTCATGATTTTATGACGTCTTTGCAGAAAATATTGGGTCAATGGATGGATTTATGTCAATAAACTTTACTAAAGAAGGAGGAATTGAGATTGCAGATGCGGCTTCAAAAATATATTGCAGATTGTGGTATTGCTTCTAGGAGGAAGGCAGAGGAATTAATTCTAGATGGAAAAATAAAAGTTAACGAAAATACGATTTTAACATTAGGTACAAAAATAGATCCAAGTTACGATAAAGTATACTATGAAGGCAATTTAATTACGCCACAAGAAAGAAAGGTTTATGTTATGTTACATAAGCCTGAACAATATGTCACAACAGTAAAAGATCAATTTAATCGCCCCACGGTAATGAAATTACTAACTGATATAACGGAACGCATTTTTCCTATCGGTCGCTTGGATTATCATACAACGGGATTACTTCTGCTTACTAATGATGGTGATTTGGCTCATAAGCTGACTCACCCACGGTATGAAGTACCCAAAAAATATCTTGCAACGGTAGAGGGAATCCCTGAAGAAAGTCAATTAGTCCAATTACGAAGAGGAATTCGTATAGAAGATTATATAACGGCTCCTGCATCAGTTACTTTTATAAGAAAATATCATCATCATTCTGTGCTAGAAATAGAAATTAAGGAAGGGCGTAACCGTCAGGTTAGAAAAATGTGTGAAGCCATAGGACACCCTGTTCAAGAGCTTGAGAGGGTTAGTGTAGGATTTTTAACGCTGGGAAATCTTAAAAAGGGGGAATATCGACATCTTACCCCAAAAGAAATTAAGTATTTAAAAAGCTTATAATCATGTCGCAATTCTCTACTTAAGAAGTCACAATTCAAGTAAGTATAGGTACTTGTTTCTGAGTACTTGTGATCATGAGATTGTATATCTATAATGCTAAGGAGGAATATAAATGATTACAGGAACCATGACTAGTATGGTACACCAAATTTTACAACCTATGATTCAAGTGGGCCAGCTATTTATAGATGCTACTGTAGGCAATGGATATGATACAGTTTTTTTAGCTAAGTTAGTGGGGAAAACAGGATCCGTCATAGGATTCGATATTCAAGAAGAAGCGATTTTAGCAACAGCTAAGAAACTTAAAGAAGAAAAGGCAGATCACCAAGTGAAGTTGATTCAGGATAGCCATGCTCATCTAGATCAATATGTAACAAAACCCATAGATGGTGCTATGTTTAATCTAGGCTATTTACCTAAAGGTGATAAAACAAAAATAACAATGCCACAAAGTACCATAGAGGCTATTAAAAAATCTGTGATCCTTTTAAAACCTAAAGGAATCATTACAATTGTTTCTTATTATGAGCATGAAGGGGGAGAAGAAGAAAAAAGACAGGTTGAAAAATACTTACAGGCTCTAGATGAGAAAAAAATGGTGGTTGGACGTTTTAACTATTTTAATCGTACAAAATGTCCACCCATTTTGTACATTATTCAGAAAAAATAAAGAAGAGATTTAAAATACTGAATATTTTATAAAAGTTTCTATTTTTAGTTTTTAGGACTTGCATCCTTAGGCTAAGTCATGTAGAATAAAATTGGTGAAAGTTGTATTTTTAGCAATTAAAATTACAAAATATGGAGGGAACCAAATGAGTACACTTGAAAAGATCAATGAACTCACTCACCTTCGCCAAAATATTGAAGTTGGTGGTGGAGAAGCGGCCATTAAAAAACTTCAATCAGAAGGGAAAAAAACAGCTAGAGAACGGATCTTTGATTTATTGGATGACAATAGTTTTGTAGAAATAGGTGCTTTTGTAAAGCATCGAAATACAGACTTTAATTTATCCAACAAGGAAACGCCAGCTGACGGTGTAGTTACAGGTTATGGAACAGTTGAAGGACGTTTAATTTTTGTATATAGCCAAGATGTAAGCGTATTAGGTGGATCTGTTGGCGAAATGCATGCAAAAAAAATTGTCAAAATATATGAACAAGCCATGCAAATGGGTGCACCAATTGTTGGACTCTTAGATTCAAGAGGTTTACGACTTCAAGAAGGTGTAGATGCTTTACAAGGTTATGGTGAAGTTTTTATGAAACAGACTTTGGCTTCAGGTGTTATTCCTCAAGTAATAGCAGTCCTTGGCGATTGCGCCGGTGGTGCTGCATTCTCAGCTGGGTTGGCCGATTTTGTATTTATGACAGATAAGAATGCACGTTTATTTGTGAATAGTCCCAATACAATGAAAGAAAAAGAGGCAAACTTTGATAGGATCAGTAGTGCGAAAATTCATGCTTCTATATCCGGGATAGTACAATTTGTCCATGATACAGAAGATGAGTGTTTCGGAGCTATTCGGAATTTAATTGAGTATTTGCCTTCAAATAATTTAGAAGATGCATTATTTTTTGATTCCTCTGATGACTTAAATAGAATTTCAGAAGAATTAAATACAATTATACCTAATGAAAATAAAGAGAACTTTGATGTATCAGTGATCATACAAACCATTGCGGATGATAATAAAATGATGCAAGTAAGTGAATTATTCGCAAAAAATCTTTTTACAGGTTTTATTCGCCTAAATGGTATGAGTATAGGAGTTATTGCTAACCAGTCCATAGAACAAGATGGATTTTTAGATACTAATGCTTGTAAAAAAGGTGCCAAATTCATTCGGTTTTGTGATTGTTTTAACATACCAATTTTATCTTTAACAGATGTAGGTGGATTTACATCATCTGTAGAAGAAGAAAAACAAGGAATTGTAAAAGAAACATCGAAATTGCTTCATGCCTTTGCTCATGCTACTGTACCAAAAGTAAACCTAGTTCTTAGAAGGGCTTTTGGTAGTGCTTATGTCGTAATGAATAGCAAACATATAGGAGCAGATATTGTTTATGCATGGCCTACTGCTCAAATTGCGGTCATGAATGCGGAAGCTGCTGTTAATATTATGTATCAAGAAGAACTTCTTACCTCAGATAATCCAGAGGTATTACGTGAAGAAAAAATTGAAGAGTTCTCTAATTTGCAAGCAAGTCCATATACTGCTGCAAGCAGAGGGTATATTGATGATATTATTGAACCAGCCGCTACTCGAAAAAGAGTGATTGCAGCATTTGAAATGCTCTTTAGTAAGCGAGAATTGCGACCCTCTAAAAAACAAAGCACATTGATGTAGCCATGCATCTAATGAACGAGGTGAGAAAATGAATGTATTAGCAGAAGGTTTGATGATTACGATTATAGGAATGGGAATTACTTTGCTTTCATTGCTACTATTATCCTATATTTTAGACCTTTTTGGGTATTTAAGTAAAGGAAAACCGAAAACTGAAGCTGCAGTAGAAGAAGTCGTGGTAACAGATGTAGAAGAGAGCGAAGAAGAAATAGATGATTTAGAACTTATTGCTGTGATTAGCGCAGCCATTGCTGCTAGTCTAGAGACAACAACAGATCAATTACAAATTCGTTCTTTTAAAAGAGTGGGCAATCCCAACTCCAATTGGAATCGTATTAATAGATAATTTAGATATAAGCAAAGTACAAGAAGATTTTAAGGGAGGAAAAATAATGAAAAAATTTCAAGTTACAGTTAATGGAAATAAATATGAAGTAGAAGTAGAAGAAATAGCAGCAGGGGCTAGTACAGTCCCATCCACTCCAGTATTAGCATCTCCGCCTCAACCTGCAGCAAAGGCACCCGTAACTCCTAAACCTACAACTGTTATAGGTGCGACTAAAGTTCCATCCCCTATGCCAGGTGTTATTCTTGATATTAAAGTAAAAGAGGGGGACCAAGTGAAGGAAGGGGACGTTGTTGCTATTTTAGAGGCTATGAAAATGGAAAATGAGATTGTTGCTTTAGCAACAGGTAGCATTGCTTCTGTAAATGTATCCAAAGGAGCCACTGTAGAAACGGGAGATTTAATTGTTTCTATTGGATAAAAAATGTAATACGAGGAGGTAAGCCGATATGGCATTTATAGATGCATTGTTGGATGCGTTAACCGGCTTTATAAAAAGCACGGGGTTTATAGCACTAGATATACCTAGCTTGTTGATGATTGTGGTTGCTTTAATTCTTCTCTATTTAGCCATTGCTCGTGGATATGAGCCATTACTATTAGTTCCAATTTCATTTGGGATGTTACTAGTCAATTTACCTGGTAATGGCTTAATGGATGAAGGTGGGTTACTTTATTATTTATACCAAGGTAATAAGTTAGGAATTTTTCCACCTCTTATCTTTTTAGGGGTAGGCGCCCTTACGGACTTTGGACCTTTAATTGCCAACCCACGTAGTATTTTATTAGGAGGAGCTGCCCAATTTGGTATTTTCTTTGCATTTCTTGGTGCAATTTTAATTGATCTTTTTGTTCCAGGTATTAATTTTACTCTTAAGGAGGCTGCTTCCATTGCAATTATTGGAGGAGCGGACGGGCCAACAGCCATCTTTTTAACAAATCATTTAGCACCTCATTTATTAGGGCCTATTGCAGTAGCAGCTTATTCATATATGGCGCTGGTTCCCATTATTCAACCACCTATTATGAGAGCATTGACTACAAAAGAAGAACGAATGATTAAAATGGATCAATTACGCCCTGTTTCTAAAACCGAAAAATTAATATTTCCTATTATTGTTACAATTCTTGTTGTGTTGTTGTTACCTAGTGCAGCACCACTTATTGGGATGCTAATGTTTGGAAATTTAATTCGTGAATGTGCAGATACAAGCAATTTAGCACAAACAGCATCAAATGCACTGATGTATAGTATTACTATTTTCTTAGGGATGACTGTTGGTGCGACAGCTAGTGCAGAAGCATTCTTAAATCCACAAACCTTAGGAATTTTAGCTTTAGGATTAGCAGCTTTTTCAGTAGGAACAGCAGCAGGTACTTTGTTTGGTAAATTGATGTGTAAAGTAACAGGTGGCAAAGTGAATCCTTTAATTGGATCAGCTGGTGTATCGGCAGTGCCTATGGCAGCTAGGGTATCACAAAAAGTAGGAAGTGAAGAAAATCCAACTAACTTTTTACTCATGCATGCTATGGGACCTAACGTAGCAGGTGTTATTGGTTCAGCTATTGTTGCCGGAATTTTCCTCACCATGTATGGTGGTTAAGAATCACAGGGTAATCAAAGGAAGAATTATAAGGAGGTTATATACATGGCAGAAGATATACAAAAAAGACCGGTAAAAATTACAGATACTATTCTTCGTGATGCACACCAGTCTTTAGTAGCAACCAGAATGAAAACAGAAGATATGCTTCCCATTGCGCAGAAGTTAGATGAAGTAGGGTATCATTCTTTAGAAATGTGGGGAGGAGCTACTTTTGACTCCTGTCTTCGTTTCTTAAAAGAAGATCCTTGGGAGAGATTGCGTAAAATTAGAGATGTTGTCAAGAATACTAAGCTTCAAATGTTACTACGAGGCCAAAACTTATTAGGTTATCGTCATTATGCAGATGATGTAGTTGAGTATTTTGTTCAAAAAAGTATTGCTAATGGAATTGATATTATCCGAATTTTTGATGCATTAAATGACATAAGAAATTTAGAAGCAGCAGTAAAGGCAACTAAAAAGGAAAAAGGACATGCTCAAATTGCTATCTCATATACGCTGAGTGAGGCTCATACTTTAGATTATTATATCAACCTAGCTAAACAAATAGAAGATATGGGAGCTGATTCTATTTGTATTAAGGATATGGCAGGCTTGTTATTACCGTATTCTGCTTTCGAACTAGTTACAGCTCTTAAGCAAACAGTTAAAATTCCCATATGTATGCACGGACATTATACCAGTGGAGTCGCAGCCATGACCTATATGAAGGCAATAGAAGCGGGAGCAGAAATATTAGATACGGCCATGTCTCCTTTTGCTATGGGAACTTCTCAGCCAGCTACAGAAGTATTGGTTGAAACGTTCAAAGGCACTCCTTATGATACGGGTTTAGATCAGATGTTGCTCAGTGAAATAGCAGCTTATTTTAGACCACTGCGGGATAAAGCTATGGAAGAAGGGTTATTGAATCCTAAAGTACTTAGTGTAGATATTCAAACTTTATTGTACCAAGTACCAGGAGGAATGCTATCTAATTTAATCTCTCAATTAAAGCAACAAGGCGCAGAAGACAAGTATTATGATGTACTACAAGAAATACCACGTGTACGAGCAGATTTTGGCTATCCCCCTCTTGTAACTCCTACAAGTCAAATTGTGGGAACTCAAGCAGTATTAAATGTATTAACAGGAGAACGATACAAAATGATTTCCAATGAGTCCAAAGCATTAGTTCGCGGTGAATATGGTCGGACACCAGTTCCTATTACCCAAGAAGTACAAAAGAGAATCATTGGAGACGAAGAAGCTATTACCTGTAGACCAGCTGATTTATTAAAGCCAGAATTAAAAGAAATTGAATCACAAATGAAGCAATATAAGGAACAGGATGAAGATGTTTTATCTTACGCCCTATTTCCACAAGTGGCAGAAGAATTTTTTAAATATCGCCAGGCACAAAAGACAAAAGTTGATCCTAATTTAGTAGATCAAGATAATAAGGTATATCCTGTTTGACAAATTATGCAAGTGCAAGTTACATAAAACAAGTCCGCTATATGCGGACTTGTTTTATGTAAATAAAATTCATTGTAAAATATTTAATATTCGATATAATAATTAAGAAGACCTTTTGCAGAAGTATAGTTTTTAAATAAAAATGATGAGGGGTTAGAGATGAATAATAAACATGATTTAATACAACGAATTCATGAAAATATGCCTAAATTGAGTAAAGGTCAAAAACTACTTGCCAATTATATTTTAGATCATTATGAGAAGGCTGTTTTTTTAACAGCAGCAAAACTAGGAGCTGTTGTAGGTGTAAGTGAGTCTACTGTTGTTCGTTTTGCAAATGAATTAGGATATGATGGCTATCCTAAGTTACAAAGAGCATTAGAAGAACTAGTTAAAACAAAACTAACGTCAGTTCAAAGAATTGAAGTGACATCTGATCGCTTAGAAAATCAAGATATATTAAAAACTGTTTTACAAGCAGATGCGGAAAAAATTAGATACACACTAGAAGAAATTGATACGGAAATGTTTGATCAAGCAGTAGATGCAATTTTGCAGGCAGAAAAAATTTATATTCTAGGAGTACGGAGTGCCGCAGCACTTGCAAACTTTTTAGGATTTTATATGAATCTAATGTTTACGAATGTAAAGCTTATCCATACAAATAGTGTAAGTGAAATGTTTGAACAAATTCACAGAATAAGTCCCAAAGATGTAATTATTGGTATAAGTTTTCCAAGATATTCAAAAAGGACACTAAAGGCTATGGAATTTGCTCAAGCTCAAAAAGCCACCGTTATTACGATTACAGATAGTGTTTTATCTCCTATGACTCAATATGCAGATTATAGTTTATTAGCAAGAAGTGACATGGTCTCTTTTGTAGATTCTTTAGTAGCTCCTATGAGTCTAATCAATGCTCTCATTGTAGCTTTAAGTATGAAAAAGAAGACAGAGATTAAAGAATCATTGGAGCACTTGGAAGAAATTTGGACAAAGTATCAAGTGTATGATACAAATGAAGATTTAAACCTTACGTATTCATTAAAAAGAAATACAGGTGATATTTAAAATACAGTAGTAAGAAAGGAACAATATGAAAAAAGTTCTTATCATCGGTGGTGGCCCAGCGGGAATGATGGCCGCAGGTGTAGCATCACAAAATGGTCATGATGTACATTTATTTGAAAAAAACCCGCGTCTTGGGAAGAAATTAGGTATTACAGGTAAGGGGCGATGCAATATTACGAATCAAGGAAACTTGGAAGACTTTATGTCCCAAATCCATGGCAATACTAAGTTTTTATATAGTGCTTTTTATCAATGGAGCCCTCAAGATGTTGTTAATTTTTTTATGGAGTATGGGGTCGAAACAAAAATAGAGCGTGGTAATCGTATCTTTCCAGTTTCGGATCGAGCCTATGATGTTATTCAGGCTATGGTTCAGTTTATAACTCAAGCAGGAGTTCATATTCGTTGTAAGGCAGAGGTCAATGATTTAATAATAGAAAATAATCAAATAAAAGGGATCACTTTATGTGATGGGCATAAAGAATGTGGTGATATAGTAATTGTTGCTACAGGAGGTTTATCTTATCCAGGTACAGGCTCAACTGGGTGGGGACATAAACTGGCAAGACAAATTGGGCATACAGTGACACCTTGCTTACCTTCTTTGGTTCCTTTAATTACTAAAGAAAAGTGGGTGTCTGAACTCCAAGGGCTTAGTCTTAAAAATATTAGTATTCGCATCCAAGAACCTGATGGAAAAGTGATTTATGAAGACTTTGGAGAAATGCTCTTTACCCATTATGGTGTGACTGGGCCTGTTATCTTAAGTGCTAGTCGACATGTTGTTCCCTATGGGAAAAAACCATTGCATCTCTGGATAGATCTGAAGCCATCTTTAGACTTTGAAACACTAGATCGAAGAGTATTGCGAGATTTTGAAACTTTTAGAATGAAAGATTTTAGGAATGCATTACATGAATTGTTACCCAAAACACTAATTCCTGTTATTATTCAACTATCTAAGATAGATCCTAATAAAAAAGTCCACCTTATTACCAGAGAGGAAAGGAAAAAATTAGTTTATCTTTTAAAAGCAATGAAGTTGACAATTGTAGGACATCGTGGGTTTGATGAAGCTATCATTACAGCAGGAGGAGTTGCTGTAGAAGAAATTACCCCAAAAACCATGGAATCTAAGAAAATACAAGGATTACGCTTTGCAGGAGAAATAATAGACTTAGATGGTTATACAGGAGGGTATAATTTACAGATTGCTTTTTCGACAGGATATGCGGCAGGTTCACATATATCCTAAAAAGACTCTTGTGTTCTTTGGAATAGTATTTTATAATAGACAAGTGGAAGTTTTGAAATAAGAAGGATAAAGGAATGAAAAAGATGAACATAGGTGCCATTCGGGGTGCTATTACAGTAGACGAAAATACCCCAGATGCAATTATCAATACCACTTCATGTTTATTGCAAGAGATTATTAAAAAAAATCAATTGCAAATATCTGACATCATCTCTATTTATTTTACTGCTACCGATGATCTAGATGCGGCTTATCCTGCAATAGCAGCAAGACAATTAGGGATTACTCAAGCAGCTCTTATGTGTTTTCAGGAAATGAAAGTGATAGGTAGCCTGGGAAAATGTATTAGAGTAGTAGTACAGATTTGCACTCCAGACTCACAAGCAATGATGCATCATATTTATCTTAAGGAAGCTGCTAGTTTGAGACCAGATTTAGCTATAAATAAAAAGGAATAATGATCATTCCTAAGGATTCAGGAGGATTTATATGGAATATATAAGCGTTGCCATTGACGGTCCAGCAGGTGCAGGTAAAAGTACTATTGCCAAAGCGGTGGCAAAAGCTTTACGTATGACTTATGTAGATACGGGAGCCATGTATCGTTCGGTGGCTCTTTATTGCATTCAATACGACATCCAAGAAAAATCTCAAATTGAAATGGTGATGGATAAGATTCATATCACACTTTCATATGAAGATGGTGAACAGAAAGTTTTTTTGAATGGTAGAGATGTAACTAATGAAATTCGGACACCAGAAGTAGCAAAGATGTCTTCTTATATTGCTACCTTTCCAACAATTCGTCAGCAATTGGTAGAAATACAAAGAGAGATGGCCAGAAAGCAATCTGTTGTAATGGATGGGCGAGACATAGGTACGTATGTTTTACCTGATGCGCCTGTAAAAATTTTTTTAACAGCTAGTACTGCCGAAAGAGCTAGAAGACGATATCACGAGATGCAAACCAAGGGCATTGTATCCAGTATCGCTGAAATACAAGCAGAAATAGAGCAAAGGGATGAACAGGATATGAATCGTATTGTTTCTCCCTTAAAAAAAGCAGCAGATGCCATAGAAATTGACACTACGAGTGATACTATTGAAGAAGTAGTGCAAAAAATTTTGGATATCATTGATAAAAGGAGAATCTAAAATGGAAATCATTGTAGCTTCCACGGCAGGTTTTTGTTTTGGTGTTCATCGGGCTGTGGATTCAGTGTATCAAAATATAAATGGGAAACCGCTTTACACTTATGGGCCTATTATTCATAATCAACAAGTGGTAGAAGAACTGGAGAAAAAAGGTGTTCGACCCATTAAAAATTTTGATGATATTTCAAACCTTTCCAAGGGGATCATTATAATTCGGTCTCATGGGGTAGGAGAAAATATCTACACAATGATGGAAAGTCGAGGATTATCCTATATTGATTCTACTTGTCCATATGTTAAGAGAATTCATCATATTGTCCAAAGGTATTTTCAAGAAGGGTACCAAATTGTCATCGTAGGCGATCCTCATCATCCAGAGGTACAAGGGATTAATGGATGGAACAACGATGAAGGAGTTGTGTTACAAACGATCGAAGAGGCTGAAAAGTTTAACTTACCAATATCAAAACAGCTTTGCATCGTGGCTCAAACCACTTATAAACCCCAAGTGTATGAAGAAATTGTTACGATTTTAGAAAACAAGGGATATGAACTAAAGAGATTCCATACCATTTGTAATGCTACGGAGGTTCGACAAGAAGAAGCTGCACGCATTGCAAAAGAGGTGGATAAAATGATTGTTATTGGTGGTAAACATAGCTCCAATACAAAAAAGCTTTATGAAATCTGTAAAGAATGGTGTGAAAAAACATATTATATTGAAACACCACAAGAGTTAGAGTTGAATCTTTTTCAACCTAATGATAGAATTGGAATAACTGCAGGGGCATCCACTCCTAAAAAGATTATTGAGGAGGTTATTAACGTTATGAGTGATATGCATAACAATCAAGAAACCCAAATGAGCTTTGAAGAATTACTAGAAGAGTCTTTAAATCAAGGACAAATTCGTAGTAGACAAGTGCTTACGGGAACAGTAATAGATGTAGGTGAAAATGAAGTTGTAGTAAATTTAGGATATAAATCTGATGGGATTATCACAAAATCAGAGTTTTCCTCCAATCCACATGTTGAACTTACGAAAGAAGTACAACCTGGGGATGAAATAGAGGTTTATGTATTAAAGGTAAACGATCAAGAAGGGCAAGTACTATTATCTAAAAAAAGATTAGCTTTTCAAAAAGGCTGGGATACCATACAGGAAGCCTATGAGGCTAAAACTGTGATCAAAGGTAAAATTGTTGATGTTGTTAGGGGAGGTGTTATTGCTCTTGTAGAGGAGATTCGTGTTTTTATTCCTGCCTCTCAGCTTGCAGACCATTATATCAATGATCTTACTCAATTTTTAAATATAGAACTTGAATTTAAAATTATAGAATTTGATCGTCGTAGACGTAAGGTAGTTGGTAGTCATAAAGAAATTATGGCTAAAGAAAAGGCAGCTCAAAAAGAAAAATTGTTTAACTCTTTAGAAGTAGATAGCCAAGTAAAGGGAACTGTTAAACGACTTACAGATTTTGGTGCTTTTGTTGATCTAGGCGGAATAGATGGCTTGTTACACATTTCCGAATTATCTTGGGGACATGTAAAACACCCTAAAAAGGTATTAGTAGAAGGACAAGAGATTACTGTTCGTATATTAGAAATAGACAAGGAAAATGAAAAAATTTCATTATCTTTAAAAACACCAGAAAATAATCCCTGGAATAACGCTGATACAAAATATGCTCCTGGCACTGTAATTGAAGGAAATGTTGTTAGAATTGTATCTTTCGGTGCATTTGTAGAACTAGAACCAGGCGTAGATGGCCTAATCCATATTTCTCAAATCGCTAAGAAACATGTAGAGAAAGTGGAAGATGAACTGAAAGTGGGACAGTTTGTTACAGCTCAAATTATAGATTTGAATATAGATGAAAAAAGAATTAGTCTTAGTATGAAAGCATTGGAAGAGGATAGTGAAGAGGTAGTGCAAGAAGTTGTAGAAAAAGCCCAAGAAAGTGTAGCGGATGAAGATCAAACAATAGAATAATAAAATATTTGGTTCGTTGAATTTTAAAAACAAGCCTCTCATTCAAGAAGAATATAGAAGAGAGGCTTGTTTTTAATTTGGAAAAATAGTCAAAACTACATGATTGTAATATGGTTCGAAATCGCTTATAATGAAGTTGTACAAAATGATCATTTGAAAGGGGTAATTAAAATGAAAAAGAGAGAAATTGCACTATCATTGTTGTTAATTTTTGTATTAGCATTAACAGCCTGTACAACAGGGCCCCAAACATCAACAGGCGGTCTTAAGATTGCTATGGTAACAGATGAGGGGGGCGTTAATGACCAGTCTTTTAATCAGTCAGCTTGGGAAGGTTTACAACAAGCAAAAAAAGATTTAGGTGTTCATGTATCGTATCAAGAATCAAAGCAAGAGGCAGATTATGTACCCCATATGGAAACTCTATTAGAAGCAAAAAATGATTTGATTTGGGGTGTAGGTTATAAATTGGCAGATGCAGTCATGGGAGCTGCTACAGCCAATCCAGATACAAAATATGGTATTGTAGACCATGATTATGGAGACAAAACTCCTTCAAATGTTGTATGTGTAGTATTTCAGGCAGAACAACCTTCTTTTTTAGTTGGATATATTGCAGGGCGAATGACCCAAACCAATCAGCTTGGATTCGTTGGGGGGATTGAGGGGGATGTTATTTGGGGATTTGATTATGGATATCAAGCAGGAGCTCAATATGCAGCTAAAGAACTAGGAAAAGAGATTACTGTATTATCCCAATATGCAGATTCCTTTGGTGACTCTGCAAAAGGAAAAGCTATTGCTACGACTATGTACCAAAAGGGTATAGACGTTGTCTTTCATGCAGCAGGTGGTGTAGGTGATGGGGTTATTGAAGCAGCAAATGAGCAAAAAAAGTGGGTTATTGGTGTAGATAGAGACCAGTCTTATCTTGCACCTGAGTATGTTCTTACATCTGCTATGAAACGTGTAGATGTTGGAATTTATAATGTTGTAAAAGATTTAAAAGATGGCAAATTTGAAGGCGGGGGTACTGTAAGCTATGGTTTGGCAGATGGTGGCGCCGTTGATATTGCTCCTACATCTGATAAGCATGTGCCAGCAGATATCTTAAAAGATGTAGAAAATCTTAAAAAAGACATTATTGATGGCAAAATTGTTGTCCCCTATAATGCAGAAACGTATAAAACCTTTATGGATAGTTTAAAATAAAAAAGTATGAGAAAGGCATTCATTGGATTAAAGCTTGTTTTTTGTAAAAAAATGAATTTTCCTATTTCATAAAAGTGAAGCAGCTCGGGCATTTGTCTGGGCTGCTTGACTATAGAATGGAGGATAACTTAGTTGAGCATCAAACAATTTGATACCAAAATGATAGAAATGAAACAAATTACTAAAAAGTTTGGAGAATTTGTTGCCAACAATCATATAGATTTAACCGTTCATAAAGGTGAAATCCATGCCTTATTAGGAGAAAATGGAGCAGGAAAAAGCACTTTGATGAATATTCTTTATGGGCTCTATCAAGCTACATCAGGAGAAATTTGGATTGATGGGCAAAAAGTAAATATAACGAATCCTAATACTGCTATTCAACATGGAATCGGAATGGTTCATCAACACTTTATGTTAGTAGATACTTTTACAGTTGTTGAAAATATTATTTTAGGAATGGAAACAACTAAGGGGCCCATACTAGATATGAAAACAGCGATACAAAAAGTAGAAGAACTATCTAAAAAATACGGACTATTTGTAGATCCAGTTGCTAAAATACAAGATATTACAGTAGGAATGCAACAAAGAGTAGAAATATTAAAATCATTATATCGTGGAGCTGATATTCTTATTTTAGACGAGCCAACGGCCGTATTAACCCCTCAAGAAATAGATGAGCTTATAGATATTTTAAAAAAATTAGCAGAACAAGGAAAGACTATTATTATTATTACGCATAAATTAAGAGAAATCAAAGAGGTAGCAGACTATTGTACCATTATTCGAAGAGGTGAAAAAATTGATACAGTTAAGGTGACAGATGTTAGCGAAGGGGATTTAGCAGAAATGATGGTTGGACGAGCCGTTACCTTTGATGTAGAAAAGCAAGAAATTAAACATGGAGAAAAGGTTTTATCCATTCATAATATCATAGTAGAGGATAATAGAAAACTCAAAGCAGTTGATGGCCTTTCATTAGATGTTTATTCAGGAGAGATTCTTGGTATTGCAGGTGTAGATGGCAATGGGCAAGGAGAACTAGTAGAAGGGATTACAGGGCTAAGATCTATTAAATATGGTTCTGTTTTATTAAAAGGGAAAGATATAACAAATAAAACACCATTTGAAATTATTGAAGCAGGACTTAATACTATCCCAGCAGACAGACAAAAACGAGGGTTGGTCTTAGATTTTACAGTGGCAGAAAATATGATACTTGAAAACTATCATAAAGAACCTTTTTCAAAGAAAGGCCAATTAAACCATAAAGAAATTATTGATTTTTCTAAAGAGTTAATAGATAAATTTGATATACGTCCTAAGGATCATCAACGTTTAGCTAGGGAGCTATCTGGTGGAAACCAACAAAAAGTTATTATTGCTAGAGAAATCACTAATGATCCTGAAGTTCTTATAGCAACCCAGCCTACGAGAGGCTTGGACGTAGGAGCTATTGAATATGTTCATAAGTATTTAATCGAGCAACGGGATAGTGGTAAAGCTGTACTTTTAATCTCTTTTGAATTAGATGAAATTATGAATTTGTCAGATCGGATTGCTGTCATTTTTAATGGAAAAATTGTAGATATTATTGATGCTAAACATGCTGATGAAAAAACATTAGGTTATTTGATGGCTGGAGGGGGTAAAAACAATGAGGCAAAATAGAGTTTTAATTACTTTATTCTCCATTGTGATGGGTTTATTTTTAGGAGGGATCGTTCTATTTATTGCTGGTTTTAATCCTTTCCAAGCATATGGAATTATGTTGGTTGGGATTTTTGGAAATGCAAGATATATTTCTTGGACTATTGTCCGGTCTACACCTATTATCATTACTGGTATTTCAGTTGCCTTTGCTTTTAAAACGGGTCTGTTTAATATAGGAGCAGAAGGACAATTTATTATTGGTTCCTTATTTGCTACTATGACAGGATATTTTTTTAATTTGCCACCTGTTTTGCATGCCATTGTTGCTCTTTTAATAGGTTGCATTGCAGCTGCTATATGGGCAGGAATTACAGGGTTGTTAAAAGCAAAATTTGGGGTAAATGAAGTGATTTCGTCTATTATGCTAAATTGGATTGCTTTATATTTAAATAATTTTATATTAACGATTCCATCATTCAGAAGACCTAATAGTGACGCCTCTTATAAGATACAGGAGGCAGCTAAAATCAATATTCTTGATAATTGGAAGGTTTCTGATGCTGGGAAGGCTTTTCTAAATGATCATACATTGTTAAGGGATTTTTTAAATCCGCCTGTGAACTTTGGGTTTCTTATTGCTATTCTGACTGCCTTTTTTATTTGGCATATTCTTAAAAATACAACTTTAGGCTATCAATTAAAGGCTGTTGGATTCAATAGAGATGCAGCAGAGTATGGCGGTATCAATATTAAGAAAAATATTATTGTTTCTATGATGATAGCAGGTGCTATTTCTGGGATGGCAGGTGCCCTCCAAGTTCTAGGTGTATCCCATCAGGTAGGGATTTTAGCAGCCATGGAGGGATATGGTTTTGATGGAATGGCAGTTTCTTTAATTGCAGCTAATCATCCACTAGGTACCATACCAGCAGGACTTCTATTTGGGGGCCTTAAATATGGTGGAAGCAAATTAAACTCAACTATAGGGGCACCATCAGAAATTATCAGTATAACTATTGGTGTCATTATATTTTTTGTGGCCATGCCTAAATTATTTGACATAGTAATGGATCTATTTTTCAAAAAGAAAAGAGGCGATAAAGTTGAATAGTATCAATAACCTAGGAATCATTATCGGTATTTCTTTAATGTACGCAGCCCCTCTAATCTACACAGCTTTAGGCGGGGTTATCTCTGAAAATGCAGGGGTAATCAATATTGGCCTTGAGGGCATGATGACTTTTGGTGCTTTTGTAGGAGCAACTGTCGGATATTACGCACAAAATCCATGGCTAGCATTTTTAGTTGCAGGGATTGGTGCAGGTGCACTTGCTATTCTTCATGCTGTAGCATGTATTACTTTCTCAGCAGATCATGTTGTATCTGGTATTGCTATTAACTTTATAGGTCCAGGATTAGCTGTTTTTCTTAGTAGTCTATTTTTTGAAGGAGCGGCTATGACAAAACCAATTCCACTAGAATTTAAAATGCCACAACCTTTGAATGGTATTTTACCTGAAAAAACTTTTATCAACTCTGTATTTAATCAATATGCAACTGTGTATATGGCTTTTTTATTAGTGGCAATAGTATGGTTTTTATTATATAAAACTCGATTAGGACTTAGAATACGATCTGTAGGAGAGCATCCAAGGGCAGCAGATACTTTAGGTATTAATGTGAATAGAGTAAAATATATTGCAGTTATCCTATCTGGTATTTTTGCAGGATTTGGTGGAGCAGCTATGAGTATTGCTGTTGTTGCAAATTTCCGAACAACTCTAATTTCAGGCCAAGGTTTTATTGCCCTTGCTGCTATGATTTTTGGAAAATGGAAACCTTTTGGTGCTATGTGGGCTTGCCTCTTATTTGGAGCCGCTCAAGGCTTAGTTGTTTATCTTGGAGGCACAGCTATTAATATTCCATCTACTTTACTAGCTATGGCCCCTTATATAATTACTTTATTAGTACTTATATTTGTGGTAGGAGAAGCTAACGGGCCATCCGCCAATGGACTATCCTATGAAAAAAATCAAGGATAAAATACAATTAATTTTAATTTGAAATATTTTACAGATATAAAAGGAAGGGGTATAAAGATGACCTTAGAGAAGGTAAAAGGCATTTTACAAGCAGACGTCTTAGTTGGCTCAGACCTCTCTTATGAAGTATATTCAGCCTATGGTTCAGATTTAATGAGTGATGTATTGGCCTTTGTAAAAAATCATGTTCTCCTTTTAACTGGGTTGATTAATCCTCAGGTGATTCGAACAGCAGAGATGATGGATATTCATGCCATTGTATTTGTTCGTGGGAAACAACCAACAGAAGACATTATAGAATTGGCAAAGCAAAAAAATATGATAATTTTAACGACTACCCATTCTTTGTATACCTCCTGTGGTTTATTATATACCCATGGGTTGATGGGAGAGGAGAGAGTATGAAGTTACATTACTATGTTGATGGAGATGCATTTATCTCTGCTGGAGAAGCTTCCAGCGAAGTCAAAAATGTCCTAAAACAATTAGGAATTGACCCAGCTATTATAAGAAAAATAGCTATTTCCATGTATGAGGCAGAGATGAACATGGTATTGCATGCTAATGGAGGAGAAATTGATGTAAAAGTCACACCTGAAAAAATAAATATTATATTAAAAGATCAAGGGCCTGGAATACCTGATATTGAGCTTGCTATGCAAGAGGGATTTTCTACAGCAGACCAAAAGATTCGCGATCTTGGTTTTGGAGCCGGGATGGGTCTACCAAATATCAAAAAATATAGTGATGAGTTACAAATACAATCTGAAGTAGGCAAAGGAACAGAAGTAAAAATCACTGTATGGCTAAAATAGGGGGAAGGAAATATGCAAACATATCTTCATTCTGTTACTTTACGATCAGAAAAATGCATAGGTTGTACAGACTGCATAAAAAGATGTCCTACAGAAGCCATCCGTGTACGTAATGGGAAGGCTGTAATTATGAATGAACGTTGTATAGATTGTGGTATGTGCATTCGAGTATGTCGACACCACGCAAAAAAAGCAATTACAGATCCCTTACGTACGATACGTCAATATAAATATAAGATTGCCTTGCCATCACCCACTTTATATGCACAGTTCAAGGACATACAGGATGTTAATTTAATTTTGATGCTTTTAAAAAAGGTGGGATTTGACTCCGTTTATGAGGTGGCCAAAGCAGCAACACGTGTTACAGAAATGAGTAAGCCTCTTTTTCAAACTATTGATAAAAGGCCTATCATATCTTCAGCTTGTCCTGCTATTGTTCGTTTAATCCAGATTAGGTTTCCATCCCTTATTGAAAACCTAATGCCTATCATGTCACCTATGGAAGTTGGAGCCAGAATCAGTAAATATCAGGCAGAAGCTTTAGGCTATCGATCAGAAGAGATAGGTACGTTTTTTATTAGTCCATGTCCTGCCAAAGCTACAGATGTAAAAAAACCCTTAGGTATAGAAGAATCCTATGTTGATGGAGTAATCTCAATTCGAGATTTATATTTGGAAATGCTTTGTTATTTAAAAGAGACATCTACAGAAACCATTGAACAAATCCAAAAAAGTACTTTTGACGGAATTAGTTGGGCTATGAGTGGGGGAGAGGGTGGTTCTTTAGGATTAAATAAATATATCGCAGTAGATGGAATTGAAAATGTAATCCGAGTTCTTGAACAAGTAGAAAATGGGACATTGGGAGAAGTAGATTTTATTGAGTCCTTGGCTTGTATTGGAGGTTGCCTGGGTGGCCCCTTAGCTGTTGAAAATAGTTTTATTGCAAAAAGCAGATTAAAAGAACTTAATAAGACAAATCTAAATGAGAAAAGAACAATAAACCGCTTGACAGATTGGGATAGGTTATTTAGCATTCAGTGGTCTAAAACCATAAATTCCATTCCAGTTCTTAAACTTGATGAAGATATGATAAAGGCAATGGAAAAAATGGAGCAGTTAGAAGAGATTTATTCTCATTTACCAGGTATAGATTGTGGTTCTTGTGGTGCACCTACTTGTAGGGCCTTAGCGGAGGACATAGTTAGAGAACGGGCTCATATTGAAGATTGTATTTTTATGTTACGGCAACGGGTTATAGAAATGGCCGAAGATATGGTTCAATTATCTAGAAAACTTTCTTCTCCCACTGTAGGGCATTTAAAATAACTTTATAATAAGTATATGTTTACTGTATAAAGAAAAGGAGAAAAATTATATGACAGTGCAAGATATGATGGAAAGCTTACAGTTATCATTAGTAGCTGGAGAAGAAGGGTTAGAAAAAAAAATTACTACAGGTTTTATTTGTGACTTATTAAGTATGGTGATGGCTAAAGCAGAAGAAGGCTCAGTCTGGATTACAATACAAGGTCATATTAACATAGTAGCAGTTGCTAGCTTAGTTAATATATCCTGCATTATTGTTGTACAAGGAACCATCGTTCAGGCCGACACCATTGCAAAAGCCAATGAAGAAAAAATCCCCATTTTTACAACCCCCTGCACAGCCTATGAAATCGCTAAAAAATTAATTCATATTGGTATCCTTTAAACAATTCTTGGATCATCCTCTACTTATCTCCTTATTTTATTTAGGGACCTACAAATACAATACTCTATCTCTTAAAACAGGAGATGAGAATAGGATAGTTTCTGGATAACATATCACAAGGGTACTAGTGCCAAAGACATGTCGAGACTTTCGTATCCAGAGGGGGAACTTCCTCTGAATACGAAAATTAGTTTATGGTCATAAAATCTAATAGAGAGATAAAGAAGATAATGTTGATGACCTATTTAATCAAGTCCTCCATTGTTTCAAGAATTAATTTTACTCCATGGTCTATCTCCTTTGGGGAAGCTATTGAAAAACTAAATCGAAAAGAGTATTGATGATCTTGAGATAAGGAAAACAAGGATCCAGGGGCAACAACGACTTGTTTTTGGAGAAGAGTATTATAAAATGTTTCCATGGGATATGATGATTTTAGCTGTAGCCATAGGCCTAAACCACCTCCAGGGGGAAGATATTCAATATACTCCCTTAAATGCATTTCAAGGATTTGTAGCGAATGTTGATACTGAAGTTGGTAAAAGGTTGTTATTTTTTCTAACTGTATCTCCCAAAGACCCAAGGATAGGTAACGTTCAAAACTACGTTGAAGAAGAGCAGACGCCAATATACCTTGCCTTGGTTGGGTAGAAAAAAAAGTTGAACATAATAAATTTGGAATACTTACAAAGCCAAGTCGTAGCCCTGGCATAGAAGGGAAACCTTTAATATAAATCACTCGATCAGATTTATCCAAAGCTTTTAAAGTGAGCTGTCTAGATCCAACATAGTGTAAATCGCAAAAGAGGTCTAATTCTATCAGATAAAACTCATACTGTACAGCTAGCTCAAGAATTTTTCTTTTTTTAGCTATAGAATAAGAGACACCCGTAGGATTTTGATAAGAAGGCATTAAGCAAACCCATTTTGGGCGATATGCTTTCAGACGTGTTTCAAGAAAACAGATGTCAATCCCGTCTTTTTCCATAGGAATTTCAACAGTTTTTGCGCCCCTCGACTGAAAAATTGCTAGAATTTGGGGATCAGTTGGTGTTTCAACAAAAATAAAATCTCCACATTGCAGTAAAGTTTGAGATAAAAAAGCAATCCCTTCTTTGATCCCTGATATAATTTGTATTTGATCAACGGAAGTGTTAATTTGGGTTCTTTGCATCCATTGACAAAGAGTTTCTCGAAGAGGAACATAGCCTTTAGGATCTTCAGAGGAAAAAGCATCACCTAAATCACGATCTAATACATCATTGATTGCCCGCTTAAAATCTTGTACAGGGAACAAATGAGTAGGTGGTGTTAAACTAGCAAAATTGAGTAAAGGGCTTTCTCTAGACTGTAAAGATGTAGGTGAAAAACTAGGAAGATTGATCTCCTTTAACTTCTCAAAATATTTTAGGGATAGGGGCATCACATAGGTTCCGCTTCCTACTTTGGAATAGACTATGCCTTTATTTTCTAAATATTTATAAGTCGCAACGATGGTGCTTGTATTCACTTTTAGCTGATTTGCTAAGGAACGAATGGGTGGCAATTTGGAATGGGGTTGAAGCTGATTCGTTTCAATAAGGTAATAAAAATAATTTCCTATCTGCTGATAAATGGGTGTGTTGGAACATTTATCTAAACAAAAAGATGAAAAATACTTCATTTAAAAACTCCTTATTATAATATTTTACTACCTTATATACTATTATGTTGTTACTTTTAAAATACATAGATTTATTAGATAGAAACCACTTGTTTTTTTTGTGAAAATCAGTTAAACTGAAAGTAGTTTCATGTTATCGATTTCATATATTGAGGTGTAAAATGGCAACAATTAAAGATGTAGCAAAAAAAGCTGGAGTATCACCAACTACTGTTTCTAGAGTTCTGAATAATACGGCACCTGTAAACGAAAAAACAAAAAAAAGAGTCCTTGCAGTTATCAAAGAATTAAACTATACTCCAAATTTACTAGCACAAGGAATGAGAACTAAGAGATCTAAAATTTTTGGCATCGTGATTCCGGATTACCGGAACTCTTTTTATCACCATCTTTTCCACTATCTAGAATTAGAGGCAAAAAAACAAGGATATCATATTTTGGTCAGCTCCACTGGGGAAATGGGAAATATAAAAGAGACAGTGGAAGATCTTATATATCGTAATGTAGATGGGCTTATCATTTGTACATATCAAGGTGAATCTACTCATATTGATGCTTTACTAGATGTGGCAAAAGATATTCCAATGGTTTTCATGGATCATTTGATTACAGATCAACCTGTTAATATGGTGTATACAGATGGCTATCAGGGAATATATAAAATAACTCAGCTTTTAATTGACTTAGGCCATAAAAGAATTGGGTTTATTAAGCCTATTCCTAACTATCAAGTAGCCAGTGATCGCTATACGGGTTATCTAGAGGCTTTACAAGATGCATCTATTGAGATAGATGAGCAGCTTTTTTACGAGGGAGACTATAGTCTAGAAAGCGGCTATCAAGCAGCAGAATATTTTTTAAAGGAACTAAAATCTCCGCCAACTGCCATTATTTCCTCTACTGATTTGATGGCAATGGGGGCTATGAAGTATATTCAGGCTCGAGGCCTTCAGATACCTAAAGATATCGCTATTTCAGGATTTGATAATCTATCTACTAGTGAATTAGTTACTCCTTCATTAACCACCTACCATCAACCTGTAGAACAGATGGCGGAGGTAGTTATTTCAATTCTAATGAATCAATTAGCTAATCCTAATACAAAGGCAAGAAAAGTCATGCTTGAAGGAACATTGATTGTGCGTAACTCAACTCATGGTTCTAAGTAAAAGAGAATAATTATTCTCTTTTACTTAGAAATGAAATCGTTATCATGAAAACGATATCTAATGGACTGTTATTATAGAATAGCTATGAATTAGATTATTTAAGAAAATAAAGATAGGAAGGAGATTTGTTATGAAAGATACAGTAGCAAAAATCAAAGATAATTATGACCGTGCAAAGGAAGTGTATGCGGAGTGGGGGGTTGATACAGATCAGGTGTTAATAGAATTAGAAGAAGTAGCAATTTCTCTTCATTGTTGGCAGGGTGATGATGTAGGTGGGTTTGAAAGTGCCTCAGATGAATTGACAGGAGGAATTCAAGTCACTGGGAACTATTTAGGTAAAGCGAATACAGCTTCAGAACTAAGACAAGATTTAGAAAAGGCACTTTCTTTAATTCCTGGTAAGCACCGTGTTAACCTCCATGCCATTTATGCAGAAACGGAGGGGGAAAAAGTAGATAGAAACCAATTAGAGCCAAAACATTTTAAAAATTGGGTGGATTGGGCAAAACAGCAAGGGGTAGGACTTGATTTTAATCCTACTTTCTTCTCACATCCCAAAAGTGATGATGGATTTACACTTAGCCATAGTGATGAAAGCATCAGAAAGTTTTGGATAGAACATGGAAAAGCGTGTCGAAAAATAGGGGCTTATTTTGGAAAAGAATTAGGAACACCTTGTGTTACAAATATTTGGATTCCAGATGGGTATAAAGATATTCCAGTGGATCGTTTTACTCCTCGACGACGTTTGAAAGAATCATTAGATGAAATTTTAAGTGAACCTATTTCTAAAGAATACAATCTTGATGCTGTAGAGAGTAAATTATTCGGTATTGGATCTGAAAGCTATGTAGTAGGATCACATGAATTTTATATGGGATATGCTGTTAAAAATAACACATTGCTTTGTCTAGATGCAGGACATTTTCACCCAACAGAAGTTATTTCAAATAAAATATCTAGTATGATGAATTTTGTCGATGAGCTTTTACTTCATGTTAGCCGCCCTGTTCGTTGGGATAGTGATCATGTTGTTATATTTGATGATGAATTACAAGCTATTATGGAAGAGATTGTGAGAGGAAATTTTTTAGACAAAACACATATTGGATTAGATTTCTTTGATGCTAGTATCAATCGTATTGGGGCATGGGTTATTGGAACTCGCAATGCAATTAAAGCATTACTAAAGGCAATGTTAGAGCCTACAAAAATTTTAAAACAATATGAATTAGAAGGAGACTTAACCTCTCGTTTAGCTATGTTAGAAGAATTAAAAGCTTATCCATGGGCAGCAGTTTGGGATTACTATTGTATGCAACAAAACGTACCTGTAAAAGAGAAATGGCTTACAGAAGTAAAAGCTTATGAAAAAGAGGTCTTGAGTCAGCGGTAAGTATAAGGAGTAAAATGCAAACAAGGCAAAAATTAATCAGTTTAATTCTTGCCTTGTTTTTTTATTTATTAAACTACTTTGATCTTAATGCATGGTTATATCCTTTCAATGTTATGATATAATAAAAAGTAGTTTACTAAGAGGAGGAAGAATATGCTAGAAATTGCATTGCATATACTAGATATTATTCAAAACAGTATTCACGCAGAATCAACAGAAATAGAGCTACAGATTATTGAAGATCCTAAGAATAATTTGTTTGCTTTTTCAGTGAAAGATAATGGAAAAGGAATGACAGAAGAGTTTGTTAAACAATTAAAAAATCCTTTTCATACAACACGTACAACTAGGAAGGTAGGACTGGGAATCCCTTTACTTGTAGATGCTTGCCAACAATCCAAAGGAGATGTAGAAATTAAAAGTACAATAGGCAAAGGAACTTTTTTAAAAGCATGGATGAATTATAATCATATTGATCGGGCACCTCTTGGAGATATGCCTTCAACAATCGTATCTATTTTGTTATCTTTAAAGGATCAATGTTTTGTCTATATACATCGATATGCAAACAGGGAGTTTAGTTTAGATACTAGGGAGCTAAAGGAGATATTAGGAGAGGTTTCATTACAAGATGCAGTAGTGCTTCAATGGTTAAGGAACTATGTCGAAGAAAATTTGACAGAAATTAGACAAAGATCCTAAAAAAACGACTTATTTAAAAGAAAAATTGTGAAATTAACTTGTGAAATTTTCCTTAACGACCAATGTATACACTATACAAAGTTATATTTAAAGGATGTTTTCCGCTTGTTGTCTATATCTTAGGGATTGTACAAAATTTATCAATGATTGTATCATGCATAAAAATATACTATGATAGAGGTAAAGGACCATCATTTGTTCAAAAGGTAGGATCCATAATAAGTCATCTGCATTTCATTTTATTTTAAAAAATAAGATGAAATGATAGGATAAAGAATGATATTAGACAGGAGGGTTTAACATGAAGGCTTTAACATTTAAACGTGGCATCTTTCCACCCCATGGAAAGCATTATACAGAAAATAAGCCTATCGAAGTCTTGATGCCAGCAGGGGATTTGGTCTATCCTATGATTCAACATATAGGTGCATCCTGTGAACCATTAGTGAAAAAAGGAGATCGTGTCCTTGTGGGTCAAAAAATAGGGGAAGCAAAGGCTTTTGTATCTGCACCTATTCATAGTACCGTTTCTGGAATTGTCAAAGAGGTTGGGCCTCTATTGCATCCAAATGGCAAGAAAGTAGTTTCAGTTGTTGTAGAAAATGATGGACAATATGAAGAAGATCCTTCTATAGGGAGACCAAATGATTATAAAAAAATGTCAAGAGAAGCAATACTAGAGAAAATTAAGGAGGCAGGCATTGTAGGGATGGGGGGAGCTGGATTTCCTACATTTATTAAATTATCACCACCAATTGAGAAGAAGATTGATACCATCTTACTTAATGGTGCCGAGTGTGAACCTTATCTTACATCAGATCATCGGGTTATGCTGGAAGAAACCGAACGAGTAGTAGAAGGACTGCGCATTATTTTGCACTTATTCCCTGGAGCAAAAGGATATATTGCTATTGAGGATAATAAAAAAGATGCTATTGCTAAAATGAAAGAAGCTACGAAAGATGATGAGAATATCGAGGTTGCTATTTTAAAAACAAAATACCCACAAGGCTCTGAGAAACAACTTATTTATGCTTGTACAAAAAGAGAAGTTCCCTCAGGAAAATTACCTGCAGATGTAGGATGTATTGTACAAAATATAGATACTGTTGTAGCCATTCATCGTGCTATTGTACGGGGACGTCCTCTTATGCGTAGAATAGTAACAGTTACAGGTGGAGCAATTCAAAATCCTAAAAACTTCAAGGTAAGAATTGGGACAACCTATCGTGAACTAATTGAAGCAGCAGGCGGTTTTAAAGAAGATCCTGTAAAAATCATATCAGGTGGTCCAATGATGGGGACTCCTTTGTTTTCTTTAGATATTCCTATCATTAAAACATCTTCAGCTATTTTATGCCTAACCAAGGAGGAAACGGAATTATCAGCAGAGAGAGCATGTATTCGCTGTGGGAAATGTGTAGATGTCTGCCCTATGAATTTGCTACCTCTATCTCTCAATTTTCATTCTCTACATGAAGAATGGGATGCTTTTGAAAAAGAAAATGGGTTAGATTGTATGGAATGCGGAAGCTGTTCATACATCTGCCCTGCAAAACGACATTTGTTGCAATCTATACGAACAGGAAAACAAACAGTATTGATGAATAAAAAGAAATAGATAAGGGGGATTTTTGTGGAGCGTACAGTTTATACCGTATCCGCATCACCACATATACATGCTAAACATACCATTGATAGCATTATGAAGGATGTGGTTATTGCTTTATTACCAGCAGTAATTATGGCAATTTACGTGTTTCGGTGGCCAGCATTATGGGTGATGGTTGTTTCGATTTTGTCCTGTATTGGAGCAGAAGCTTTATGGCAAAAACTAACTAAGCAACCTATTACGATTACAGACTTTAGTGCAGTAGTAACTGGTTTGCTCTTGGCATTTAATATGCCAGCAACTGTTCCTTTGTGGATACCAGTTATTGGGGGGGTATTTGCAATCATTCTTGTAAAACAGGTTTTTGGGGGGCTAGGACAAAATTTTATGAATCCAGCCTTGGCAGCACGAGCAGTACTATTGGCCTCTTGGCCCAAACACATGACAAATTGGTTTCTAGACGGGGTGACAGCAGCCACTCCCCTAGCTATTTTGAAAGAGGGGATGGGTACAGGTGTTTATGAAAACTTGCCTTCAGTTTCCCATTTGTTGATTGGAACGATAGGAGGTTGCTTAGGTGAGACATCAGCTATTGCCCTTCTCCTAGGAGCAGGTTACTTATTGTATAAACGTATTATTCATTGGCGTATTCCAGCAAGCTTTATAGGAACGGTATTTTTCCTTACTTGGATTTTAGGGCGGAGTGGTATGTTTCAAGCCAATCCTTTTTATGAAATTTTAGCAGGTGGATTATTATTAGGAGCCTTTTTTATGGCAACGGATTATACTACTTCACCAGTGACGCCACTTGGGCAATGGATCATGGGTATTGGTTGTGGCTTAATGACAACACTTATTCGTTTGTTTGGGGGATATCCAGAAGGTGTGACGTATTCTATTTTGTTAATGAATTTGTTTGTTCCTCTTTTAGACAGATATACACAACCCAAAGTTTTTGGGGAGGTGAAATCCAATGAATGATATAGTAAGGGTAGGCTTTATTTTATGTATTATTACCGTACTTTCTGGATTTGCTATTAGTGGGGTATATGAAATTACAAAAGAACCTATTGCTATTCAAAAAGAAAAAGCCCAGCAGGAGGCTATGGAGACTGTTTTAAAAGGTGTAGATCATTTTGAACTAGTGAATCAAAATGATGCTGAGATAAAGCAAGGTGTTTTAGAAATTCATACAGGTTATCAAAAAGATCAGATCATTGGCTATGTAATGAAAGTAGTGACCAGAGGTTATGGGGGAAATATGGAGCTTATGGTTGGAATTGATCAAGGTGGAGTGATTCAAGGTGTTAAAATTCTTGGACATTCTGAAACGCCGGGTTTAGGAGCTAATGCCCAAGAACCTGAGTTTCTAGATCAGTATAAAGGCAAGTCTACAGAACAACCTTTATCTGTAATAAAAGGGCAAGCAACTGGAGAAGCTGAAATCGAAGCCATTACTAGTGCTACAATTACAGCGGAGGCTGTTACAAGCGCTATTAACGAAGCGCGTAGTGTATTTAAGGAACAATTGAATTAAAGGGGGATCCAGATGAGTATCATCAAAGAACGGCTTAAAAATGGAATTATTACTGAAAATGCTACTTTTGTCCAAGTGCTTGGGATGTGTCCTACATTAGCAGTAACCACATCAGCAAAAAATGGATTAGGTATGGGGTTAGCCACAACAGCGGTTTTAATTTGTTCGAATATGGCCATCTCATTGGTTCGAAAATTAATTCCACCCAACATTAGAATTCCATCATTTGTTGTTATTATAGCAAGCTTTGTAACAGTAATTGAGCTTTTATTAGAGGGATATATGACTGCACTCTATGATTCTTTAGGATTATTTATTCCATTAATTGTTGTAAATTGCATTATTTTAGGCAGGGCAGAGGCTTATGCTTCTAAAAACTCTATTTGGGCATCTTTATTTGATGGATTAGGGGCAGGATTAGGATTTACTTTATCCTTAACAATTATGGGGATTATCAGAGAATTCCTTGGAACAGGTAAAGTTTTTAATAAAATTATTATGCCTACGACCTTTGAACCCGCATTAATTATGATTATGGCTCCTGGCGCATTTTTTGCATTGGGCATTCTCATGGCAATTTTAAATGCTTATCAATTAAAAAAATAATCTATTTGCAGGAGGAAAATGGTAATGACGGATATTTTAATTATTTTTCTTGGGGCTATTTTTGTTAATAACTTTGTTTTATCTCGCTTTCTTGGTATTTGCCCCTTTTTAGGTGTCTCTAAGAAAACAGAAACAGCAATGGGGATGGGAATTGCTGTTACCTTTGTTATGACTTTAGCTTCCATTATGTCATATATTGTTTATGAGTGGATTTTAATTCCTTTAGAAATTGAGTATTTATATACCATTGCTTTTATTTTAGTAATAGCAGCTCTAGTACAATTAGTGGAGATGATTATTCAGAAAACGAGTCCTACTTTGTATCAGGCATTAGGAGTTTATCTTCCATTAATTACTACAAATTGTGCTGTTTTGGGAGTGGCAATTATTAATAAAAATGAAGGTTACAATTTAATTAAGACTATTTTTAGTGGTTTAGGAGGAGCCCTTGGCTTTACCTTATCTATTGTATTATTTGCTGGTATTAGAGAGCGCATTGAAAAAAATCAGATTTTACTTCCTTTTAGGGGATTTCCAATTGCGTTAATTACAGCAGGTTTAATGGCGATTGCCTTTTTAGGTTTTCAAGGGTTATTATAAGAAGATTTCAACAAAGGGGGGGCAACCATGGATATCATGAATATTTTATACCCAATGATTAGTATAGGTGGATTGGGTTTAGTTTTTGGTGTGGGATTAGGGTATGCTTCAAAAAAATTTGCAGTAGATGTGGATCCTAGAGTTCCTTTACTACGGGATGTATTGCCTGCTGCTAACTGTGGCGGGTGTGGATATGCAGGTTGTGATGCTTTTGCTGCTGCTTTAGCTGCTGGGGACGCAAGCCCTACAGCTTGCCCTGTAGGAGGAGCAAAGGTAGCTCAACAACTAGCAGAAATTTTAGGAATGACAGTAGAACCAAAACAAGCAACAACTGCTTTTGTACAATGCAATGGGACCTGTGAAAAGAGTCAAAATCAGTATGAATACCATGGTATTATTGACTGTAAGGAAGCATCTTTTTTACCTGGTGCTGGTCCTAAAAGTTGTTCCTATGGCTGTATGGGCCTTGGGACTTGTGTACGTGCTTGTCCTTTTGATGCCATAGAAATAAAAGATGGTATTGCTGTTATTATTGAAGAAAAATGTACAAGTTGTGGTAATTGTGTGAAGGCTTGCCCAAAATCTTTAATAGAAATTATTCCAGTGGAAAAACGAGTTCGTGTAGCTTGTAATTCTAAGGATAAAGGAAAAGATGTAAGAGGTATTTGCACAGTGGGGTGCATAGGATGCCGTATGTGTGTACGTGCTTGCGAGTATGAAGCCATTGATTTTGATAATCAATTAGCTCATATTAATTATGAAAAATGTACCCAATGTATGGCTTGTGTTCAAAAATGTCCTACAAAAGCTATTATTGGAGAATAGAAACTTAGAAAAGGCGAATTTTGTTCGCCTTTTTCTATACAAAAAATAAAAATTATGCTACAATAAAAAGTATAAACTGGAATTTCAATCTTGAACATTTTAGCTGCTCAAGATAAAAGATAAATTTACATAGTCATATTTAAAAATAGAGGCAGATGAACAAAAGAGAGGGGAAAAGCAATGTACCTTAAAAAACAAAAAAATGGTTGGGCTTTATTTTTGTTACTTTTAGCAGGTATTGTTATTGGAGGGGCAATTGGAGAATGGCTAGGCACACAGCCCTATTTACAGTGGCTACGGTATGGTTTTGTTTTTGGAATGGAGCAACCTTTTGTCCTGAATTTACAAATTATTCAATTTACATTAGGTGTGGGCATCAAGATTACAATTGCAGGAATTTTAGGAATGTTGATTTCAGTTTTTTTCTATAGAAAATTATAAAGTGAAAAATCTATGTTATATGTAAAAGAGGTGAATGATTGAAAAAAATTATTCTTGCATCTAAATCACCACGCAGACAGGCTCTTTTAAAACAGATAGGGTTGTCTTTTGAGATAAAAGTTAGTGATATAGAAGAAGAAATAGATAAGAATTTGCCTATCGAGGAGCAGGTTCAGAAATTAGCTTATGATAAAGCTAAAGCTGTAGAAGTTCTAGTCAAAGAGCCCTGTATTATTATTGGAGCTGATACTATTGTTACCTGTGGTGAACATATTCTTGGAAAACCTAAAAATACTCAAGACGCATATCGAATGCTCCATATGTTGCAAGGACAAATTCATACTGTATATACTGGTGTTGCTATATTAGAAAAAGATAGGAACCAACTAGGTTCATCTCTTTGTTTTACCGAATCAGCTAGAGTTTATATGAAAGCCTTAAGTAATGAAGAAATATGGAGTTATATTGATTCCAAAGAGCCAAATGATAAGGCAGGGTCTTATGCTATTCAAGGGAAAGGATCAATATTTGTTGAGCGTATTGAAGGAGATTACAATACTGTGGTTGGGCTTCCATTGGCTCGTTTATATGATGCTCTAAAAAATAAAATAGACATTAAAAAATATTGGTTACAAAGCTAAGGAGGGGAAATATGGAATTAAACACTCAGAAAGTGACCATGAAAGAGTTGCCAGATTCAGAAAAGCCTTATGAAAAGCTGATGAAGTATGGCCCTGCTTTTCTTTCTGATGCAGAATTGCTAGCCATTATTTTTCGTGTTGGTTCAAGAGGAGAGCGGGCAGTAGAAACGGCCCAGCGATTATTATGTTTAAATGATCATAATCCAGGGCTTATTGGGCTTTATGATATGAGTTTAAAAGATTTACAAAGAATCAAAGGTATCGGGCAAGTTAAATCTATACAGATTCAGGCGGTTATGGAACTATCTAAGAGGATTGCTAAGTGCCAGGCACAGAAACAATTTAAAATTTCGTCTCCAAGTGCAGTTGCTCATATCTATATGGAAGAAATGCGATATTTAAAACAAGAGCATTTTAAAGTTGTTTTGCTGGATACAAAAAATAAAATCATTGGGGATCGTGATGTTACAATTGGGAGTATCAATTCTTCTATTGTTCACCCAAGAGAGGTTTTTAAAGAGGCAATTCAACGTAGTGCTGCTCATATTATAATAGTCCATAACCACCCAAGTGGAGATCCTACACCAAGCAGAGAAGATATTGAGGTAACAAAGCGTATTATAGAAGCAGGAAACTTACTAGGTGTTCCAGTTTTGGATCATATTATTATTGGGAATGGAAAATATATTAGTTTGAAAGAAAAAGACCTATGTTAAATGCATAGGTTTTTTTCTGCAACAAAAGCTCTTTTTTACGTAGTTTCACAATTTCTTGTTGAAAAGTATTGTAAAAAAGAGTATTATGTTACTAGTAGTGTCTTCATGTATAACAATAAACATAGAAGATGTTTTATAAATCTAGGATGAAATACCAATAAGTGGGTTGTGTAGGTGTCAAATACCTCTTATATAAAACTTATGATAAAGAAGTCGTAATATTTATCAATTAGGGCTATGAATAGAAAATAAGGGGATATACTATAATAAGGATAATTTATAAGTGAGAAATTTATTTGTAATTAGTAGGAAGGAGAACAAAGATGTTATTTACAAAGGATATGGGAATTGATTTGGGTACAGCCAATACTTTGGTTTTTATAAAAGGAAAAGGTATTATTGTCAATGAATCATCTGTAGTAGCTGTAGATACAAGAAAGAAACAGGTCTTAGCTGTAGGAGATGAAGCAAAAGAGATGATAGGAAGAACCCCAGGTAATATAGTAGCTATGCGTCCTATGAAGGATGGAGTGATAGCAGATTTTGAAACTACAGAGGCTATGTTACGTTATTTTATTAAAAAAGCTTACAAAAAAGGATTTTTGCATAGTAGGCCAAGGGTTGTTGTTTGTGTTCCCTCAGGGGTAACAGAAGTAGAGAAACGAGCTGTTATTGAAGCTACCATCAATGCAGGCGCACGAGAAAGAGATGCATATCTCGTAGAAGAGCCTATGGCTGCTGCTATTGGTGCTGGTCTCCCAGTTGCAGATCCAACAGGGAGTATGGTCGTGGATATTGGTGGAGGAACAAGTGAAGTTGCTGTTATTTC
>JAAZLH010000300.1 GCA_012799415.1 Candidatus Epulonipiscium sp.
CGTATTATTGAAAACCAATAAACCAATTTGCCATAATTTCGCACTATTATATCCTGTTTTCCCTTTTATTTGGGCACTTGAATTTCCTCTTACCGTTTCCATCATCGTTTCCCCCTATTTAAGTTAGTTTTTTCAAAACCAAGCTCCGTAGCCTAATTTTTCTAGGTTCTTCTTTGAAGTCCTTAAACAATCAAAAGGATCTTCCCCATATTGATCATCTTGTTCAATTAAAAAGTATTGTGATCCACTTTCAAAACCTGCTTCAATAATTTCCTTCATATCTAAGTTTCCTTCTCCTACTTCTGCAAACTCAATTATATTTGTAAAAGCTTGCATAAACTGACTCATATCCCCGCTACTTAAGGCCCTCATATTTATCTGACCTATACGATAATCTTTTAAATGTAATAAGGCGACCCGCCCCGCATATTTTTTAATAACTTTTACTGGATCTTCCCCACCTCGCTGAATCCAATGAACATCTAATTCAAATCCAAGCTTTGATGTAGTATTTTTCATAATATCTAATACATATTCTCCATCATATTTTTCAAACTCAACATGATGATTATGATAATATAATTCTATCCCATGTTTTTCTAACTTCTCTGCCATTGCTTCTGCTTTAGTAATAAATTCCACAATCTTCTTTTTATTCCCCATGATATTTAAAGGCATCATACCAATGCGTAAAAATCTACAGCCTAAAATTTTGCAATCATTTACAATCTTATCAAAATCATGGGTCAGTGTTTCTCCAACCATACCTGGCATCATAGGTTCTAAAGCTGCCGAAAGGGCTGCTACCTGAATATCAAAATCCTCACAGGCCCTTTTTAATTCAGATACATTTGTCTCTGTCATAGGAATTTGAGATACTTCGATACAACCGTATCCAATATCCCTTACCCTTTTCATTGTTTCATAAATCCCTAGTTCCTCCACCTTTCCCTTCAACATCATCATTTGGACTCCCATTTTCCCTTTTTTCATCTTAACCCTCTCCTTTATTTTATTTCTCCTCTTCTTCAATCCTCTTATTTAACTCTACCAAAAATAACTCTTCATCAAGAGGAAGTTCTACCTCTTTTCCTAGCCAGCTTGAAAGATGAATAGCATTTGCTAATGCAACTCCATAAATTCCATCACTACCTGGTGCTAATAAAGGAGTACCATCAATAATATTAGCCGCAAAGTTTTCCATAACAGCAATATGTTGAGCCCCCCACACACTACTAAATTCTAAAACTTCTTCATCATAGATTTCTCCTAAGTCTCCTCCCATGAAAATCTTAGTAACATCTGCCCAACTCATACTTTTACTAAGTTCAGATTCCGATTCATGTAATCGTTTAACAGTAATTTTTTTGCTATCCTCCACAACAATTTTTCCTTTGTCTCCTAAGATTTCAAAACGATCGGAGCCTACAATATCATGGGTACATGTAATAAATACACCTGTTGCGCCATTCCCATAATCAACCATTGCTGTCACTTCATCTTCCACTGTAATATCTCTTTGGTAACCGTATTTTACATTTGAATATACCTTTTTAGGCATGCCACAAATCCATTGCCATAAATCTAGTTGATGAGGGGCCTGATTGACTAATACCCCACCACCTTCACCAGCCCAAGTTGCCCGCCATTCACTTTGATCATAATAGCCTTGTGGTCTCCACCATGTAGTAATAATCCAATTAGTACGTCGAATTTGACCAATTTCTCCTTGATCAATCATTTCTTTTACTTTTTGATATAAAGGATTGGTTCGCTGGTTAAATACAATACCAAAAGTTAATTCTGGTTTTGTTGCTGCAAATTCATTTAATTCCCGAACTTGTTTTGTATAAACACCGGCGGGTTTTTCTACTAAAGCATGAATATCCCTTTTTAAGGCTTCGATGCCCATTTCAGGATGTAGATAATGAGGTACACAAGTTACTATGGCATCCACAGTTCCGCTTTCAAGCATGTCTATATAATCTTCATAAAAAGGAATATCTGGATACTTTTTTGCACAAAGTTCTTTTTTTGATGGATCAATATCACACAAAGCTCCTACTACCATATTCTTGACTTTCCCTTCTGATATAAATCCAGCATAAAGTCCTCCTTGGGCCCCAACTCCTATAATTCCAAGCCTTACTTTTTTCATTTTTAACCATCCCTTCTTTAATCTCTATAATTCATCAATTTATGATTTAAAATGATGTAATAAAGTGCATACTGATGTATAATAGAAATGGACTAAAATAATTGATTCGACAAAACAATTCCATGTCATCATTTACAGTTAATCTGCTTATTTCATATATTTATCAGCCCTTTTTATTGATATCAATACTTCTAAATGTCCACTAAGATGTTTTGTTATAAAATTATTACTAAATCAGAATTTCATCTGTGCAATTTATACAATATATGATTTCACTTTATAGTTCTAGTAAAATTTTGTGGATACTAGAAAAATTTTGTGAAAAACGCAAAAAAACACAAAAAACTGTTTTTTCAACCAAATTGGAGAAGTTAGACTTGTTATAAGAACAAAACGTCCCTATTCCGTAGCAAATAATTTTTTATTTTATAAAGTATTTTTGAGGAGGGCGTCCCATGTTGGACTTCAAAGATAAAATTGAGAAAGTTTGCATATTTGTATTTAATTTCTTAGATTTAGATACGGCTTTTGTTGATTCTACATTACAGAAACAACTGGAATTCGGCCACCATCAAATACCAGAAACCCTATCAACCTATTTAGGTGATTTTCTAACCCTACTGAATCTTAATGACAAAGAAAATACATATCATGTCACTTTCCATTCCAATACCTATGGAATTCATTTCATTTCTGCAAAAGTATACGCTGAAGAAAAATATATAGGAAGCATTGTACTTGGTCCTTACCTTCTAGAAGAACCTACTATTTTAATGATTGAAGCCCTCATTGTAGAAAATAATCTTTCTTTATCCCTAAAGAATATAATGAAACAATATTATTTATCTCTCCCTCTACTTAGCCTGTACAAAGTGAAAATAATAGCTGAATTCCTGGCTTATATAACATCGAACTTGCACACCATATCAGATCAAAGTGAAAACATAGGCAGTATTGCTTATCACTCTCAATCAAAATCTACAAACCACCCTCATATACTAAAAAAAGACGCTGAATTATATAAAGCTTTAGTAGAAAAAAGGTATGAAAGAGAGAATAAAATTTTACATGCTGTTGAAACGGGTAATATAGAACTTTTGCATAGATTGCTTAAGGAGGAATCTCTTCTTTTTATCCCACCATCAGATCGTATTCCTAATGATCCTTTACGCTCTCGTAAAAACTTATCCTTTGTTTTAAACACTTTATTACGAAAAGCTGCAGAAAAAGGGGGCCTCCACCTCTTGTACATAGATAGTATGTCTGAAAAATTTGCTATTCAAATTGAAAAAACTAACTCCATTCAAGGAATTATTGATTTAAACAATCAAATGTTTATCGATTATTGTCATGCTGTAAAAAAATATTCATTAAAGAATTACAGCCCCCTAATACGAAAGACGATAGAGTTTATTCAGATTCATATTAGTCACAAATTAAGTCTTGAGATCATTTCTCATGAACTTTTTATCAGTCCTTCTGAACTTTCTAGACAATTTAAAAAAGAAACAGGTAAAACCATAACAGAATACATTACCAAACAAAGAATCAATGAATCTCTTTACTTATTAGAAAATAAAAATTTATCTATTACTGATATTGCACATAGCGTTGGCTTTAATGATATAAATTATTTTACGAAAGTGTTTAGAAAACTGAAAGGAATTACACCATCTGAGTTTCGAAAAACCAATTTCTAAAAACACAAAAATCCGCTACTATGAAAAAATCATAGTAGCGGATTTTAAACTTACAACGATCCTTTTTGTATTATGCTTTTTTTAAAAAATCTTCTCTTTGAGGTGTAAAAACATCTAATATAATAGCATCTTCTAATGCAACAACACCATGTGGAACATTAGGACCTACATAATAAGTATCTCCTACTTGTAACACTTCTTTTTTACCGTTCATTTCAAATTCAAAGCTACCTGCTAGAATATAGCTAATCTGTTCGTGTGGATGAGTATGAACCGCTCCAATAGCGCCTTTTTTAAAATGTACTTCTACTGTCATCATATCTCCGCCACTGGCTAAAATTTTTCTTTGTACCCCTTCACCGACAGTTTCCAACTCAATTGATTGGTTTTTGATAATCATTTGTATTTCCTCCTTGTTTATCTATCAATATATTTTTTGGTCCCGATAAACTCTTGTAACTGTGTCAATGTGGGGAAACCTTCCATATCTCCATGAACTAAAACTGCCATGGCCCCCACTCCATTAGCCCATTGAGCTGCTTCCTTTAAAGGTAGATCTCGGCTAACACCAGCTAAAAACCCTGCTGCAAACCCATCTCCTGCCCCTACACTATCTTCCATTTTATTTACAGAATAACCTGAGACATAAATATTTTCTACACCATCTGTTACGTAGCACCCTTCTTTGCCTAGTTTCACTGCCACTTTGCTACAACCCATATCCAAAAATGCTTGTGCCAACGCTTCCGGTTCACTGATTCCAAGCAACATTTCTCCCTCATCTAATCCTGGAAAGATAATATCTGATTTTTTAGCTACCTCTAGCAGAACAGGTCTAGCTTCTTCTATACTCCAAAGTTTAAGACGAATATTAGGGTCAAAAGAAATTAAAACCCCTGCTTCTTTTGCTACATCAATCGCTCGTAATGTTGCCTCTCGTGTAGCCTTAGATAAAGCCAAGGTAATCCCTGTAATATGAAGTATATTGGTGTTTTTGATATAGTCTTCATCTAAATCTTCTATAGAAAGGGTGCTGGCAGCTGAACCTCTCCTGTAGTAATATACATTTGGATTGACATGGGCAAAACGCTCTTTAAAAATTAAGCCTGTTACATGATTAGGATCTGTTGCTGTTCTTGAAACATCTACTCCTTCTCCGCGGATGGTAGACATAATATAACGACCAAACTCATCGTCTCCTACTTTAGAAAACCAACCTACTTTATGACCTAAGCGTGCCATAGCAATGGCAACATTTGATTCTGCTCCAGCTATTGATTTATGAAAAGTATGAATATAACGTAGTGGTCCTCTGGTATCAGGATTAAACAAAATCATAGATTCACCAAAAGTAACAACATCCATTCGTTCCATATAAAGCCCCTCCTTTAGTTAAACAGTTGACATCTTTTCACAATCCGAATGAAAGATGATTTCGGTTCGCATTATGAAACGTTGTTTTGTATCGTGAAATATACTTCTATTTTACCTAATTTTCATGGAAAAAGCAATCCTTTAAGTAGAGAATTGAATTTCGTTCTTTAAAAGCTCAATTTATCACTCATCTATTTTTTGATATGTCTTATCTATAATTATATCATATCCTCCCTCTTGATTGTTAGATGCTCTAGTTTATATATTGAACGACCTAGGTTTTTTTATACATAATATCCTATCTTGTTCTTGTCTCTCAGACACCAAAGAAAAAAATCCTCAACAAAACTGGTTCTTTGTTGAGGATTTTCCTTTATGTCACTGCATTTGATTTAAAATAAAATTCCAGGTTTTTGGATCTGGAGAGGGAATAACCCCTTTTTTTACTAAAAAACCTTGGTCTTTGGCATAGTTGGCTCCTGCTTGAACAGAAAGATCTACAGCTGCTAACTCTCCTGTAAAAAAAACATAGGCCTTGCCACCCATTTCCTTTGAAAGCCGTAGTTGGATTA
>JAAZLH010000301.1 GCA_012799415.1 Candidatus Epulonipiscium sp.
GGAAATCGTAGTATTGCCATAGCTAAAGATATAGCTAAAGATATATTAGTGCAGGAGGTCATATAGACAATGAGTTGTCATTTTAATCAGAATCAGAACACAATGAAAACAGAGGAAACAATGAAGATCTTGCTTATGGGGAATCCTAATGTTGGAAAAAGTGTTATCTTTTCAAAAGTAACAGGAGTTCATGTAGAAAGTTCTAATTATGTAGGTACGACGATTGATTATACCTTAGGAAAAGTTCATTTTCAGAATAAAGAAGCCATTATGATAGATGTACCTGGGACCTATTCCTTGGAGGCTAGCTCGGAAGCGGAGAAGGTAGCAGTAAATCTATTGAATGATGGAGCTGATGTCGTCATTTGCGTACTAGATGCTACTCATTTAGAGAGAAATCTAGATTTGGCCTTTCAGTTAAAGCAATATTCTATTCCAGTTATATATTGTTTAAATTTGACTGATGTAGCAGAGAGGCAAGGAATTTATATTGATGCAAAAAAGCTGCCAGAAGAGCTTCAGGCACCTGTAATTCCAACAATAGCTATTAAGAATGTAGGCTTAAAGAAAACTCTACAAAAAGCAATAGAACTAAAAGATAGCAAAAAAGATCCTGAGACTGTTTTAGGCGATAATGAAAGATGGGAACATATTGAATCAATTGTAAAACGAGTGCAAACAAAAGAATATAAAGAGCCATCATTCATTGAAAAATTAGAAAATTGGACAATCCAACCATGGCCGGGGATTCCAATTGCTATTCTTGTTCTTATCTTAGCTTTGGGCGTGGTTGTAGGAGGAGGGAAGGCACTCAGAGCATTGTTTCTTTTACCTCTTGTAAGACAAGTGATCCTACCTTTTTTTACAAAAATTGTTTCTATGGTTATTCCGGCAGGTGTTTTTAGAAACATACTAGTGGGGGAATTTGGGGTTTTAATAATTGGAATTGAATGGCCCTTTGCTCTTGTACTGCCTTATGTTTTTTTATTTTATGTAGTTTTTTCTTTTTTAGAAGACAGTGGTTATTTACCTAGGATTGGAGTGCTTACAGATGGTGTTTTAAGGCGTATTGGTATTCAAGGTGGGAATATAATTACTATTATGATGGGGTATGGATGTGCAGTACCTGCCATTTTAGGAACTAGAGCAGCCACTACATACAAAGAAAGAATTATGGTTGCGACCTTAGTATCTTTTGCAATACCTTGTGCTTCCCAAAGTGGTGCTTTTGTAGCCTTATTAGGTGATCAATCTATACTTGCATTGTTACTAGTCTTTTTTATTTCCTTTCTTGCTATGTTTGTTGTAGGAATCATTATGAATAAAATTATCCCAGGTCAAGGGCAGCCTATGCTATTGGAAGTACCAAACTTATTATTACCAGATCGACAAGCCTATGTAAAAAAATTAAAACTAAGAATGAAACACTTTTTATTTGATGCAGAAGGTGCTATGTTCGTTGGAATCATGATTGCGGCTATAGTAGTAGAGACAGGTATTTTAAACCAATTTAGTACTGTAATCGAACCTATTGTAGTAGGGTGGCTAGGTTTACCTAAGGAGGCAAGTCTATCCTTGGTATTAGGAATTATAAGAAGGGAATTAGCTGTATTACCCTTATTAGAACTTAATTTAAGTACCTTACAATTACTTGTTGGTTCCGTTGTAGCACTATTTTATTTACCTTGTTTGTCCGTATTCGGCATACTAGCAAAAGAGTTTTCATTAAAGGTTGCCGTTACCATAGGATTGATTACAACAACCTCAGCATTTGTATTTGCCGGATTATTAAATCAAATAGCTAGATTTATTATGACGATGGTTTGATAGGAGTATTTCTATGATTATAAGATGGACCAAATGGTTTGAAAAAAAAATTTCTAATTCTCGCGTACTTATTTATATTTATGAGAAGTATTATAAAAATATCGTAAAGCGTGAAATTGAACTAGCTGCTGTAACTAATCAGGATCGAATTTTATGTATTGGAGGAGGTTCGATTCCTTGTACGGCTCTTCAAATGGCAAGTCAAACAGGTGCAAAAGTTCATGTTATTGATGTAGATCATAAGGCTGTTGATAATGCAATAAAAGTAATTAGAAAAAGAGGATGCCATGATAATATATATGTTACAAAGGCAAATGGAGAAGAGGTTAACGTTGATTTTTATGATGTAGTCCACGTAGCATTACAAGTAACCCCAAAAGAAGATGTCATCGAACATCTGATTCAGGGATGCAAGCAAGGGACGCGAATTCTTATTAGATTACCCAAGAATCATATGAAATATTTTTATTCTAATATATCCCAAAAGTTCTTATATCGAAAAAATGTATATGTACAAAATTGTTATGTAGAAAAAGGATTTCATACAATGAAAGAAGTTTTACTCATGACAAAAAGGTAGGAGATCCATAATGAAAAAATATATATTGTATACCATAGGGATATTAGGAGTTATATTCATGGTCAGGTGGACCGATTGGAAAGAAATTTCCACTTATATCCAATCTATTTCCATTGGATTTTTGATGATAGGATTTTTCTTACAAATTGTTACTATCATGCTAATTACTTTCCAATGGAAATCCATGGTGTCATGGATTGATCCACATTGTAGATTACAAGATGTATTTAAAGTAAACATGAAAGGGAATGTTGTTGACGCCATTACCCCAGGTGTAAAAGTAGGAGGAGAATTAGCAAGAATTTATGAATTAAAGAAGGTACTAAAATTAGATACAAGCGGAGCCACTGCAGTTGTAGGACTCCAAAAAACAGTGAGCCTACTTAGTTTTTTATTTTTAACTATCATTAGTACCTTATGGTTTGCTTTTACTATGGGGGCTGAATACCAGCATTATATGTCTCTTTTTCTACTAGCTCTGGGCATTTTGGCTTTGGGCCTAGGTGCTATTATTAGTATTTGTATTCATCCTCCAATAGCTAAAAAACTTATAAAGAATTTCTTACCTCCCACAGAGCGAAGAAAAAAAATAGAGGAAGCATTGGAAACCTATCAGATTGCATTAGAAGAATTATTAAAGAAAAAAGAAAAGTTTGCCGTTCAGTTTATTCTCGGCATATTCATATGGATGTTATTTGCGATTAAAATGTACATTGTTGTCAAAGGTTTCAACTTAGAGATTCATATGTTTTCTATATTAGCAATTACTTACCTTACCTATATGGTAGGAATGATCCCTCTACTTCCAGGAAGCATAGGAAGTTTTGAAAGTAGTATGGCAGTTCTTTTAGGCATTATTGGAATTAACATAGAGCAAGGAATTGCCATATCCGTTGTTTTTCGATTTGTAACTTTTTGGTTTGAGTTTTGGATCAGTATTATAGCATTAGGTATAGATAAAATGAAAAAAAGTTTTAAAAAGGGCGGTATATATGCAGAGACTAAAATATAAAAAACAAAATTACTATATCATCATACCCATTTCTATTACTTATCTAAATATGTGTTTAGGGGTTGTGGCAATTTTTGTTAGTAGCAAAGGGACTATAAGCCATCTAAAAAGTGGATGTTTGCTTGTTTTACTAGCAGCTATTACAGATAAATTGGATGGTTTTGTAGCAAGAAAATTAGACCTAGCTAGTGAGCTTGGAAAGCAGCTAGATTCATTATCAGATTTGGTGTCTTTTGGAATAGCACCAGTATTTATTGGATGGACAATGAAAATGTATGAATTGAGCTTCATAGAAATCTTATTATCTATTGTGTTTATTGGGGCTGGCGTGTTTCGTTTAGCAAGATTTAACATTATGAAAGATGAGGGTTATATTGTAGGCCTACCAATTACCCTAGCTGGAGCTATTTTGGTAGCTAAGTATTTTTTGAATCTACATTTTGGGTATGATGTTTTTCATTCTTCTTTTATGATATATTCAAATATGATCTTATTGATCCTTTTATCTTTTTTGATGATTAGTAAGATTTTAATAAAGGTTCGATAAACAAATATGGAATGTATGATATATAACTTCATACATTCCATACTTATTTGGGATATTGATGTTGGTCTCGGTATTGTTTAGGAGTTGCAGACATAGAGTTTTTAAATACGTAACAGAAATAACTTTGACTGCTAAATCCGCATTCAAGAGCGATATCTAATAGTGGTAGTGAAGTATTTTTTAAAAGACATTTAGATTTTTCTATTTTTGCTTTACTGATATATTCACAAAAACTACAGCCTACATATTTGGAAAACAAATAAGAAAGATGATTGCTACTAATATGAATTTCATGGGCGACCTGTTTTAAACTCAATTTTTTATGAAGATGATTATGTATATACCATAGAGCATCATTAACTAGAGGATTGGACGTAGTTGTATACTTGTGGCAAGATAAAGCGATATAGCTCTTGATCATTCCTTGGCCAAAATTAAAAAGAGATTCAATACAAGTTTGTTTTTCAATTTCTTTCATTATACTATTTCTTTTTTTAAGCAAATTGATTTTGCAACTATTCTGACTAGCATTTTGGTAGAGTAAAGTATTTAGGGTAATTAAATAATTCTTAGCATATCGTAGATAACAAGGTCTATTAAAAAGTTGTCTATGAATCTGTTTTGAAATTTGCTGGTAAAAGTAGACGGCATCTTTTTGATTGTGATTATTAATCGCGCTGAGTAATTGATTTTCTAATAAAACCATAAAGTGGACCCCTTTATACTTTTTACTAAGAACAATGAAAATGAATTTAAAAGTCAATTGAAAAAAGATTTCATTTATCTATTTTAGCAAATAAGTTATTAAAAATCAACTAAAACTATACTAATCTATTTTAAATGATGAAAAAGAAATCCATCCTATTTATTGCCCTGAAATAGGGTGGATTTTTATATGGGAGTTATAAAAAATGAGATGGGAACTGCCTAATAATGCCTTCAGACATTATATCAGCCATTTTTAAAATTTGAGTTTCGAGTTTATCATATGTTTGTATACTTGCGGGATAATCTTTAGCTAATAGGTCTGTTGCTTCCGTTTTAACGAATCCTAAGTGCTGGTATAACATTTTTTGCCAGTCTTTTTTAGACCAGTAAGGATTTATATTTCCAAGAAGCGTTGCAATTTCATCCGCATTTGCATACCATCTTTTTTCAGCATTATCTGCTTTTAGCTTATCACCGGCTTTGGCTGCTTTTACTAGTTCTGCTGCGATAGTTAGATGATCAGTTAGAAGATTCTTAAATTCTGCAGCAATTACATCGCCATAGAAAGGTCCTAAAATAATTTCAAAGTCAATAGGATTGCGAAGGAGCCGATTAACAACAAAACTCTCATCTGGTGTTCCAAAAACGATACTGCTAATGGCCATTCTAGTCCAAGCAGCATGTTGTTCCCATAACATGCGTATATTGTTCATTAAGTTTAATTTAGATCTGTTGATACAATGAAGGGTATGATGCCAGTTTGAATAGTTGTAGCCAGGGGGAGTATGCATAGTAGCATTGTAGTGTTGTGAAAACGGGTAGCCATAAGATTGGATCTTGCTATAGGGTACATGATTTTGATACATATAATTCACCGCCATATTATTTGCTTGTTTCATTATATGATATGTTGAAGAATAAAGAATGTTCGATAGTAAGATTTTGATATTTTTTTGTAGATACTTTTTGCAATACTATAAATTTTGTGGTTTAATTAGATAGAGGAAATATAAATAATAAGTAGGCAAAAGAGGAAAATATGAGCTATTTATTTAATTATTATGCCAAATGTTATGATTCTTTTATGAAGTTTTTTAGATTAGATCGGCAAGAAGAAATAATCAATTTATTTTCAGATGTATATAATATGGATGTATGTGATGTTGGTGGAGGTACAGGTGTTTTAGCTGATGTTTTGGTGAGGAAGGGGCATCGTGTAACCATTATTGATCCATCTATTCCAATGACTAAAATAGCAAGAAAAAGAAATCAAAAGATTAAAATTATCAATAAGCCTATTCAGCAAATAGAGAGCAGGATGAAATATGATTATATTGTTTTCAAAGATACTTTTCATCATATCTCGCAGCAAAAAGAGGTGTTAGTAAAATGCCATCAAATGCTTAAGGATGAAGGGAAAATTATTATTCAAGATTTTTCTCCAAGAAGTTTTCAAACAAAACTCCTATTCCTTTTTGAGATCTGTTGTTTTGAAAAAATATTTCCTATTGCTGATGCTACTCTGCTTAAGATGATGGGGGATGTAGGGTATCAAGGAAAAATTAAGAGATTAAACAAAAGGGATTATATCGTCATAGGAGACAAACAAGATTATGAGTAAAATCAGGTTATATATGAAGATTGTAAAATTGTTTTTGGCGAATAAAACTGTAAGGTGTGAAGATATAGGGAAATCTTATACGACAATCAGTCCCTATTATGAAAATTTATTTCTAAAGACGATGCACCGGTATAATGATGAGATGCTACTAAAATTATTAGAATGTGCAGATCTTACTAATAGTTCAGAAATATTGGATTTAGGTGCAGGTACAGGCTATAATTCCATATTCCTACAAATGAAGTTAAAAGCAGGAAAATATACTCTTGTGGATATTTCTAAAGGTATGTTAGGTATTGCTAAAAAGCAGATCATACAAAAAAGCAATTTGATAGAATCAGATATGCTATCTTATTTAAAAGGATGTGAGGAGCATTCTTTCGATGTCATTGTATGTTGTTGGGCTTTAAAATATCAGCCACCTCTTGAAATGATAAAGCAGTTTCAGAGAGTTATCAAGAAGGATGGCTATATAGCTATTCTTCTAAATACATCAAGAACTTTACCAGAAATAAGAAGAATCTATCCAAAACTCTTAGAAAAAAATGTAGATAAAATAGATCAACTAATGCTTCCATTACCAAATCCAAAAAATAAAAAAGTTTTAAATCGGTGGTTTAAAAAGTATAAATTTAATGAGGTGATGAGTAGTGAAGGAGAGCATGAATTTTATTTTCCAAATGCTGAACAATTAACGGAGTTTGTAACATCTACAGGAGCTTTAGCTGGATTTGATGTGATGATAAAACTACGAGAAAAAGAAATAAAAACTCAACTAGTAAAACTTTTTGAAGAAAATAAAACTTATAAAGTAACTCATAAATTTGTTTATGGTATCTATAAACAAGGAAGTTTGATCCCGTACAAGCAAGACAAACTTTCCTAGTTCAAAATAAGAGCGGGGAGATATTTATGAATAGAAGAGTAATAACTCAAATGATGCTAAATAAAAATGTAAGAAGAAATTTTTGGGCACTTCACAAAAAATTTTCACAATCTAAAGAATATAAAATGAAAAATATGCTACGGGCAGGTTTGAATACGATTAAAAATGATCGAATTGTTAAACATGGAGAGTACTACCTTGTGAATTCTTTTCTTCCCCCTGTTAATTCAGCGGCCTTTTTAAATATGGCTATGCAGGTGCCAGGGGAGGATGAAATTTTTTTTACAAATCATATTATTGGGAAAAGATTAGCACCTATTTCAACCTATGTTGCAGTAACAAATAAATGTATGTATCATTGTTGGCATTGTAGCGCTAATAAATCAATAACTAGCGCAAAGCAGAATAGCCAATCTGATTTCACAACGAAGGAACTTCTGACCATTGTGGAAGAACTGCAAAGGCTGGGGGTAGGAATTATTGGATTTACAGGTGGGGAACCCCTTTTAAGAAAAGATCTAGAACAGATCATTGCATCTATCCAACCGTCTAGTACATCCTTTATATTTACAACAGGGTTCCAGTTAACTTATGAACGGGCTTTATCATTAAAAGAGGCAGGCCTCTTTGGAATAGCCATTAGTATTGATTCAATTGATAGTAAAAGGCATGACATGATGCGAGGCTATGACGGAGCCTATCATCATGGAATAATGGGGATTCGTAATGCAAAAAAAGCAGGTTTATATACGATGAGTCAAACGGTATGTACAAAAGAACTAATGGATAGCAATGAAATATTTGAACTAGCTAAAATGTTGAAAGATGAAGGTATAGATGAGATGCGCATTATGGAACCAATGCCTTGTGGAAAGATTGAGGCAGATAGTGATGCGGTCTTATCATTTGGAGATCAGCAAAAGTTAAAAGATATTCATATTGTTTTAAATAGAGATAAGAGATATCCGAAAACTTCTGTATTTCCATATGTAGAGTCTAGAGAACAGTTTGGTTGCGGTGCAGGAAGCCAACATTCATATATTGATGCCAAAGGAAATTTTGGACCTTGTGATTTTTTAGGTATCAATTATGGGAATGTTTTTAAAGAAGATATAAAAGAGATTTGGGAGAGAATGCATGAGAAAATGGGAAAACCAAAATGCACATGCTATGCAAAAGAAATTACAAATGATGACTGGGATTTACCAGATTTTTATCTTCTCTTAGGTGGAAATAAAAAATAGGTTTTACAATGTTAAAACTATATTCATACCAATGTGAGTTAAATATAAATGTAGCAAAAATGTAATATACTTGCTACATTTTTTTAATTGACTTTTCTCATTAAGTTTGGTAATATTTCACATGCGTTTATAAAAACTAGCAAAGGGGGAGAAAATATGCATATTGTAGTGGAGAATTTAACCAAAACCTTTAAGATAGCTAAGAGAAAACCAGGTATGATCCAAGCATTTAAGAATATAGTACATAGAGAATATGAAAGTATTTATGCTTTAGATCAAGTTTCTTTTCAGATTTCTCAAGGCGAGCTGGTTGGTTACATAGGGCCTAATGGTGCTGGAAAATCTACAACAGTTAAAATTTTAAGCGGTATTCTTACACCGGATTCTGGGGAGTGTAAAATTTTAGGAAAGATTCCTTGGAAAGAAAGGGTAGAGCATGTAAAGAGTATAGGAGTCGTCTTTGGGCAGAGAACTCAACTGTGGTGGGACTTACCTGTAATAGATTCTTTTGAACTTTTAAAAGATATTTATCGAGTACCTCAAGGTGAATATAGAAAAATCAAGGATGAATTAATTCAGCGACTTAACCTAGAAACATTTATTAATACTCCAGTGAGACAATTAAGTTTAGGTCAAAAAATGAGATGTGAATTAGCAGCGTCTCTATTGCATTCTCCCTCTATTTTATTTTTAGATGAACCAACCATTGGTTTAGATGCAGTATCCAAGCTAGCTGTGCGTGAGTTTATAAAAGACCTGAATCGTAAACATGGAGTAACAGTTATATTAACCACTCATGATATGGATGATATTGAAACTTTATGTAATAGAATCATGGTGATTGGAAAGGGGCAAATATTATCAGATGGAAGTCTTATGGCGTTAAGAGAAAGAGTATCAAAAGAACGGCGATTGATTATTGAACTTGAGAATAGGGAGCTTAATTTGTTAGCTGAAGGGGCTTATTTTGTAAAATGGGAGGGTAATCGTGCATTTTTAAATTTTGATCCTGATGTTATTACACCGGCAGATTTGATTTCAAGAATTTCTCAATCTTATAAAATAAAAGATGTCTTTATCGAAAATCCCCCTATTGAGGAAATCATAGCAAAACTATATGGAGAGTGGGAGATATGAGAGCTTATTCATCTATTATAAAGATTCGTTTTATCTTACTTCTTCAATACCGAATGGCCGCCTTTGCAGGAATATGCACCCAATTCTTTTTTGGGATCATCCGTGTAATGGTTTTCTACGCCTTTTACCATTCAACAGTAACAAAAGCACCTATGACATATTACCAAGCTATTACTTATATTTGGATCGGACAGGCAACCATTGGAATGCTGCCATGGAATGGAGATGGTGAGATTCAAAAGTTAATTCGCAATGGGAATGTAAGCTATGAACTTTTAAGGCCTATCAATCTGTATAATCACTGGTTTGCTAGAGCCATCGCTCTTAGAACAGCCCCTACTATGTTACGAGCTATACCTATCTTTTTTATTGCTTTATTTTTACTTCCAAAAGAATATAACATGCTCTACCCACCAACTTGGGGGGCATTGCTTGGGTGGTTGGTAACAACAGTAGGTGCTTTAATGATCTCCTGCACCATTACTAATATGATCAATATTTTTACTTTATGGTCTCTAGCTGGGGATGGTATTATACGCCTTCTTGCTGCTATTGTTACACTTTGTTCTGGCATGATTGTTCCCTTGCCACTTTTCCCAGAAGGATTAGGGAAAATAATACAGATTCTGCCTTTTAGTGGGCTTGTAGATGTTCCAGCGCGATTTTACACAGGTCATATTCCATTTCATCATCTGCCTTATTATTTGATCTATCAGCTTTTTTGGATGATCATTCTATATGCTTTAGGTCAGTGGATTCTAAGCAAAAAACTAAAAGATATCATTGTGCAAGGAGGCTAATGATGAATAATGTTAAATTATATTTTCGATACTTAAGTATGTCTATACAAAGTCAATTACAGTATAGAGCCTCTTTTATTATGATGAGTATAGGCCATTTTGTTATTACCTTTATTGACTTTTTAGGGCTGTGGGTTCTTTTTGAACGGTTTGGATCCCTACAAGGTTTTACTTTTGCTGAAGCAGCTCTTTTCTATGGAATGGTCCATATTGCTTTTTCCGTTACAGAAGCTTGGACAAGAGGATTTGATACATTTTCAAGATTGGTTCAAAGTGGAGATTTCGATCGTATTTTATTACGTCCTCGTAATACAGTATTACAAGTCTTGGGTCATGATTTTCAGATGATGCGTATTGGAAGGTTTGCCCAAGGCTTAATTGTTTTGTTATGGGCAGCTTACGTTTTAGATATACAATGGACTTTGGGGAAAGTATTTCTTTTGTTTTTTTCCATTATAGGGGGAAACTTTTTATTTTCAGCTTTAATCGTTCTACAAGCTACTTTATCTTTTTGGTCTATACAAAGTCTTGAAATTGTGAACTCCTTTACATATGGAGGAGTAGAGGCGGCCCAATATCCCTTGTCTATTTATAAATCTTGGTTTAGAAAAATCTTTATATTTGTCATTCCTCTTGGATGTATTAATTATTTTCCGGCCATTGCCATTTTAGGTAAGGCAGATCCTTTACAATATCCTAGTTGGGTTCCTTGGATCTCGCCTTTTATTGGATTCATATTTTTTGTCATGGCCCTTCAAGTTTGGAAAGTTGGTATCAAGCATTATCAATCGACAGGTAGCTAAGCAGTAAGAATATAGCCAGCACCAATTAAAGCAGTTCTAATTTCTTCAATATGAGCATAATTTCTTGTTTCTAATACAATGCGCAGATAACAACCATTGATATCCGAATTTTCGCTGGTGCGTTCATGATGGATAGAGATTACATTCCCGCCTAAATCAGCAATGATTTCGGAGACACCTTTCAATTGACCTGGTTTATCTAAAAGCTCAATAGTAAGAGCATAGGAGCGGCCTGATTTTAATAGGCCCCGTTGAATCACTCTAGAAAGAATAGTAACATCAATATTGCCACCTGATACTAGGCAAACTACTTTCTTCCCTTTTACAGGGACTTTGTTAAATAAGGCAGCTGCCACTGAAACAGCACCAGCACCTTCAGCAATTAATTTTTGCTGCTCCATTAGTGTTAGGATAGCAGCGGAAATTTCATCATCAGTCACTGTGACAATACCATCTACATATTTGCTACATAATTCAAAAGTGCTTTTACCAGGCTCTTTTACAGCAATACCATCAGCAATAGTAGAAACCGAATGGAGGCATTCAATTTTATGATGCTGGAGGGAATTTAACATGCTTGCAGCACCATTAGCCTGCACCCCGTATACTTTAATATTTGGGTTTAAGGATTTAATTGCATAGGCTACCCCAGAAATAAGCCCACCACCACCAATTGGAACGATAACCGCATCAACGTCTGGAAGTTGCTCTAAAAGTTCTAAGCCAATAGTACCTTGCCCAGCAATAACGTTTTCATCGTCAAAAGGATGAATAAATGTATAACCGTGTTCTTTTTGCAGATCTAATGCTTTTTGGCAAGCATCATCATAAACACCTTCTACTAAACAAACCTCTGCTCCGTAGTTCTTAGTTGCCTCAATTTTAGAAATAGGGGCTCCGTCAGGCAGGCAAATGAGAGATTTAATTCCTGATTTAGTTGCAGCTAAAGCTACACCTTGGGCATGATTCCCAGCAGAACAAGCGACAACACCTTTTGCTTTTTCTTCTTCACTTAATTGTGAAATTTTATAATATGCACCACGTACTTTAAAAGATCCTGTTACTTGCAAGTTTTCAGTTTTAAGATAAATTTCACTTTCAGGGTTAATATTTGGAGCAAAAATTAAATCTGTACGCCTGATAAGGTTTTTTAAAACATATGAGGCATGATAAATTTTATCAAGGGTTAGCATTGTGATCTCCTCCTATTTTCAAAAAAAATTTATACGGGCGAGATACACTTTTGTAAAAAACAAAAAACTCCCGCCTCTAAAAGTATAGAGACGAAAGTTCTTAAACACTTCCGCGGTACCACTCTACATTGCCGTTCATAACGACCACTCAATGTGCATCTAACAATGCACTCTCTATCTGACGGGGAGAAACCGTACACACTTAATCCTCATGAATTTGAGTTTCAGTCTGTCTGCTCAAGGGTGATTCGTATCAGGGGATTCTACTGTCTTGCACCAAACGACAGCTCTCTGTAAGAATGTTTCCTAATCCATGTCCCTATCATTGCATTTACTATTTTAATTAGTATACTACATTTTTTAAAAAAA
>JAAZLH010000302.1 GCA_012799415.1 Candidatus Epulonipiscium sp.
GACCAATATGATTCTAAAGAATTGTTAGGAATTGTAGGAACCATGAAATTGATTTTAAGCATGCGCTTACATACGTTGATTTTTGCAGGGATTGAAAATGTGCCTATGCTTGGTTTCGCTTATGATCCTAAAGTAGATTATTATTTACATGTGCTTCAAATGCCGTCAGCAGGGAATATTTTTAAATTAGATATCCAAAAAAGTAAAGAACAAATTGATACATTATTTCAAAATCATGAACATGAAGTAATGAAATTAAAAAAAATATCAAAGAAGCTTGTTGTGGAAGCTAATAAAAATGATACATTGTTGCTTGAGTTATTACAAAGGGAAAAAAAAGATAATAAATAAGACCTTACTAGCGTAAAATAGTAATGTGGACATCTATACCGAGGAGAAAGGAGGATTTCCATGAAAGAAAGGATTACAGTTCTAGGAATTCCTTTTGATCGAATTACGATGGATCAAACTGTAGATCGAATTTTACAATTTATGAAGGGTGATCGTTGTAGGACTGTTTATACACCAAATCCAGAGTTTGTTATGGCTGCAAAGTCAGATCAAGATTTTACAGAAGTTTTACAATGTGGGGACCTTGTTATTCCAGATGGTGTTGGTATTGTTATTGCATCAAAAATTCAGAAACAGCCACTTCCAGAGAGAGTGGCAGGTTACGATACAGTACAAAATGTATTGGAGAAACTAAAGGATACTTCTTATACCGTTTATTTTTTAGGGGCTGCACCTGGTGTTGCAGAAGAAGCAGCAACTAAAATGAAAGAAAAGTATCCGGGACTTCAGGTTGTAGGCACCTATCATGGATATTTCACAGAAGAGGAAGAACCAGCAATCTTACAAGAAATCCATCAATTGAAACCAGATCTTTTATTAGTCGGTTTAGGTTTTCCTAGGCAGGAGAAGTGGATTGCGGCACACCAGAGTACGCTACCTGTTAAAGTCTGTATGGGCATAGGAGGAAGCATAGATGGTATGGCTGGAAAAGTAAAACGTGCCCCTGTTTTCTTTCAAAAAATAGGGTTAGAATGGCTTTATCGCCTAGTGCGTCAACCTAGCAGGTGGAAACGAATGTTGCAATTACCCCTTTTTCTCTGGTATGTACTTATGGAAAATAAAAAGTGAAAGGAAATACCATGAGTAAAAATAAAAAACAAGAATTAATACGAGAATATTTATATATTATTTTAGGAACAACACTTCTAGCGATAGCAATTAATGTTTTCTTTGCAAGGCAAGGCTTAGTTACAGGTGGTGTTACAGGCTTAGCAATTATTGTTCAAGAATTGACCAAGGGCGTTTGGGATGGTGGAATACCTTTATGGATAACTAATATCGCCATCAATATTCCATTATTTTTGATTGCAATATCTTTAAAAGGAAAAATGTTTGGTACTAAAACTTTGTTTTCTACTTTATATTTATCACTGTCCCTTTATCTTACTCAAGGAATTGTATCATTGACCCAAGATTTTTTACTATCAAGTATTTTTGGGGGGGTGCTTGGGGGAATAGGAATTGGATTGGTCTTTGCAGGATTTGCTACAACAGGTGGAACAGATTTAGCAGCAAGCATTTTACATTTATATTTTGCTCATGTTTCTGTTGGAACACTAATGTTTATCATTGATGCTGTTATTATTGGTATTGGTTTTTTTGTCTTTGGGCCAGAAAAGACGATGTATGCCATTATTGCAGTTTATATTACGGCTAAAATGATGGATGGTATTTTGGAAGGAATTCATTTTTCAAAAGCAGCATTTATTATTTCTGAAAACTCCACAGCCATTGCCACAGCCTTGATGAATACGCTAGATCGTGGGGTGACAGCTTTATCTGGCAGAGGAATGTACACCCAGCAAAGTAAAGATGTATTATTATGTGTCGTATCAAAGAAACAAATTGCAAAACTAAAAGACATTGTTAAAGAAGTTGATGAAAATGCCTTTGTTATTGTTGCTGATGTTAGGGAAGTTGTAGGAGAAGGATTTATTCAGTATAAAAAATAAAATAAAAATTAGTACAATCCCATGAGAGACGAGAAAACGAGGATAATATATCTGAAAACCTTTAGGCTTTCTGTTTCATTTATAGGAGAAGGTATGAAAGCCAAGTGTGAACTTCAACAAAATTTACCTTTAGTATACAATTTGACCAAAACCAAAAACTAGGATTTGTTTAAATAATCAATGGTACAGGCAAGTAAAATATAGTATATTAAGACTAGTAAAAGTAATTCTATGAAAATGTATGAGAGTTTTGCTTAAAGTAAGCCCCATACATTTGTTTTATGCAGGAGAAGATATGTAAGGAATCTGTTATAAGATCCGAAAAATAAGGGGGAATAGACTGATGGCAAGTTTAACACTAAAAGATATTAAAAAGGTATATTCAGGTGGCGTTGTAGCAGTTCAAGATTTTAACCTAAGCGTAGCAGATAAAGAATTTATCATCTTTGTTGGTCCTTCAGGTTGTGGAAAATCTACAACACTTCGTATGATTGCTGGATTAGAAGAAATTACAGAAGGAGAACTATGGATTGATGATAAATTAGTCAATGACGTAGCTCCTAAAGATAGAGATATCGCTATGGTATTCCAAAACTATGCGCTTTATCCTCATATGACAGTTTATGACAATATGGCTTTTGGTTTAAAATTAAGAAAAACACCTAAAGCTGAAATTGAAAAAAGAGTAAGAGAAGCAGCAAGAATTTTAGATATCGAGCATTTACTTGATAGAAAGCCTAAAGCTCTATCTGGTGGACAAAGACAAAGGGTTGCAATGGGTAGAGCGATTGTTCGTGAGCCTAAAGTATTCTTAATGGACGAACCTCTTTCTAACTTGGATGCCAAATTAAGGGTTCAAATGAGAATTGAGATTTCTAAACTTCATCAAAGATTACAAACAACCATCATTTACGTTACTCATGACCAAGTAGAGGCGATGACACTTGGTACTCGTATCGTTGTTATGAAAGATGGATTTATTCAACAAGTAGATTCACCACAACATTTATATGATAAACCTAACAATTTATTCGTAGCAGGATTTATGGGATCTCCTCAAATGAACTTTATGGAGACCACAGTTATTCAAAATGGTAATGAAATTGCTTTAAAATTTGGTAAACAAGAAATTGTATTACCTGAATACAAAGCTAAAAAGATTACTGATGCAGGCTATGTAGGTAAGCAAGTTGTTATGGGAATTCGTCCTGAAGATATACATGATACACCACTTTTCATTGAATCTTCACCAAAAAGTGTAATCGAAGCAGAAGTTAACGTAAGAGAATTATTAGGAGCGGAAATATTCTTATACTTAACATCAGAAGGACACGACTTAACTGCTAGGGTAGATCCTAGAACATCAGCAAAACCTGGTGATACAATTCGTTTAGCAATGGATGTAAATAAGATCCACGTATTTGATAAAGATACAGAACTTACCATTACTAACTAAGAAAAAAGTTAATTATTCAATTTAAAGAGAGAAAAAACATAAATTTATGTTTTTTCTCTTTTTTTTTTTTGAGTTTTGCTATAAGATATAGATAGGTATGTTTAAAATCGAATTATTCGATCAAGAATAGACAGATGAGAGAAAAAGTTTAAAATTGAAGAAGGAGTGAATATAATGATATCAAATCAAATTTTGCAGACAACCATAGACGGCTTGAAAAATATTACCAGACGTGATATTACAGTTATGGAGCCAGAAGGAAAAACGGTAGCTTCGACAGAAGAACATCGGATGGATGAATACATAGCAGCAGTAGGTGATTTTGTTCATTCTCAGGCAGAAAGTCAATTGGTACAAGGATATCAATTTTTTAAGGTTTATGATGAACATACTGTAGAATATGTAGTAGCCGTCAAAGGAGAAGACGAAGATGTTTATAAAATTGGAAAGATAGCAGCATTTCAAATTCAAAATCTTTTAATTGCATATAAAGAACGTTTTGATAAAGATAACTTTATTAAAAATCTACTACTAGATAATTTATTATTAGTAGATATTTATAATCGAGCGAAAAAATTGCATATTGAGAATAATGTAAGAAGAGTTATTTTCTTAATTGAGAGTCATAGTGAGCGTGACACGAATATTGTAGAAATTATTCGAAGCATCTTTCCCGCTAAGGCCAAAGATTTTGTTACTGCTGTAGATGAAAAAAATATTATTTTGGTAAAGGAATTACGAGATAAAGATACCTACGAAGATGTAGATAAAATGGCGAAGGTTATTCTGGACACCTTAAATAGTGAAGCTATGAGTAAGGTTTATGTAGCCATGGGAACCATTGTAGGTGATTTGAAGGATGTTTCACGTTCTTATAAAGAAGCTAAGATGGCTTTGGAAGTTGGAAAAATTTTCTACTCAGAACGTTATATTATTGGTTACGAAAAACTTGGTATTGGGCGTCTTATTTATCAGCTTCCCATTCCTCTATGCAAAATGTTTATTAAAGAAATTTTCCATGGACAATCCATTGAAGATTTTGATGATGAAACCATTGCTACAGTGAATAAATTTTTTGAAAATAACTTAAATGTATCTGAAACATCAAGACAATTATATATTCATCGTAATACTTTGGTCTATCGTTTGGATAAACTCCAAAAGAATACAGGGTTAGATCTACGTACTTTTGATGATGCCATTACATTTAAAATTGCTTTAATGGTTTCTAAGTATATGAGACATATGAATACAATGTCTTATTAATGATGAGAAAAGAGATTTCCTGTTGTCAATTTTGTGAACATCATGTAAAATAAAATTGACAAGTAGAAAGGATGAGTCTCTTGATTGAACTACAACAGATTACAAAAATATATGATAATGGTGTTGTTGGATTAAAAGATATTACTCTTCATATAGAAAAAAGTGAATTTGTTTTTGTAGTAGGAAGCAGTGGCTCAGGTAAATCGACACTGCTTAAACTACTACTGAAAGAAATTGAAACAACAGAAGGGAAAATATTGTTACAAGGGCAAGATATTACTTATTTAAAGCGCAGAAAAGTTCCTTATTTACGACGCCAAATGGGGGTTGTTTTCCAAGATTTTCGTTTGCTGCCAAATAAGACAGTTTATGAAAATGTTGCCTTTGCGATGGAGATTGTGGAAGCCACTCCTAGGGAAATACGTAGAAATGTACCTATGGTACTTTCTATGGTTGGGCTGGCTAGAAAGGCAAAATCCTATCCCCACCAACTTTCAGGTGGGGAACAGCAGCGTGCTGCTTTGGCGCGGGCTATTGTAAACAACCCAGCAGTTTTATTAGCCGATGAGCCTACAGGTAATTTAGACCCTCATACAGCCTGGGAGATCATGAAATTGCTCAATGATATTAATCATAGAGGAACAACCATTGTTATGGCTACTCATGGGAAAGAAATTGTAAATGCCATGAAAAAACGAGTGATCACCTTAGAAAATGGACGAATCAGTCGTGACGTCAAAAAAGGTGGGTATGAAGATGAAGATTAGAACAATCAATTATTGTATTCGGCAAGGGATAAAAAGTCTTTTTCAGAATCGTTTAATGACGTTAGCATCTATCGGTACCATATCAGCTTGTTTATTTATCTTAGGTATATCCTATTGCATTGCAGCCAATGTAGATTATATGATGGAAGATTTAGAGGCAAGTATCGGTATGACTGTATTTTTAGATGAAGAGCTTACAGAAGTTGAACGTAATGCTCTGCAACGTAAAATTGCTGACCATATAGATATAGAGACGGTTATTTATGTATCCCCAGAAGAAGCTTGGGCTCGATTTAAAGACGAACTAGAAGATGGTGGCGAAGAATTATTAATAGGACTGGATGAAGATAATCCCTTAGCTGGTTCCGCTTCTTTTGAAATTTTATTAAAAAATCCAGATAACCAAGGGGAGGTTATCGTTTTTTTAGAAAAACTAGCAGGAATTCGTACCATTAATCATGCGAAAGATACGGCTGATGTTCTCCTTACATTTAATCAAATGGTTCGAATTATCAGCTTAATATTAATTGCCATCTTAGCTTTAATTGGTATTTTATTAATGACAAATACAATTAAATTAACTGTTTACATACGAAAAAATGAGATTAATATTATGAAATATGTTGGGGCTACCGACTATTTTATCCGTATTCCTTTCTTGATTGAAGGAATTCTAATTGGTATGCTAGGTGCCATTTTACCTTTAGGTGTAATTTGGTTTTCCTATCAGTGGATGATTGAAAAAATCTATGAAGAGTTTTCTATTATTAAAAATTTATTAACTTTTTTAGGAGCTAAAGAGATTTTTATCGTACTTGCACCTCTTTCTTTACTAATTGGTGCAGGGATTGGTATGATTGGTAGTGGAATTTCTGTGAGAAAACATTTGAATGTATAGGTTTTGCTAAGGGGGGACCGGTGTGAGGAGTAAAATACAAAAGAGACTTCGTAGTATGATAGTCATATTTATTTTTATGATGGCGACAACGGTACTAGGGAATACGACAAAAAATTTAAATGACGCTAAAAAACAACAACAAAAATTACAAGAGAATTTAAAGCAAACTCAGCAAGAATTAAAAAACAATGAAGTAAAGCAACAAGCTATGTCCAATGAAATTAAGGCATTAGACCAAGAAATTTCGAAAGTAGAAAATAAGATTGAACAATTGGAGCAATCAGTAAAAGAAACAGAAGAGGAAATTGCTCAAAAAGAAGCAGAATTGGCTATTGCAGAAGAAAAAGAAGTAAAACAGTACGAAACCTTAAAAAAGAGAATAAAATATATGTATGAAAAGGGTCAAGTTGGTTATTTAGAGGTTCTTTTTCAATCAGAGAATTTAACAGACTTTTTAAGCCGCTTAGAGTATATTAAAAAAATTATGAATTATGATCAAAATGTATTAACACAAATGCAAGAAATTCGAGAAGATATTGTCTTGCAAAAAGCAAACATTCAAGAAAAAAAGGAACAACTTGTTTCTTTAAAAAAGGAAACTTTGGCGCAACGTAATGCTATGGAAGAAAAGAAAAAGCGTAAAGGTGCTGAATTAGCTACTGTACGTGTTGATGCAGAAAAGCAGAAGAAACAATTGGAGGAACTAGAAGGCTCTATTAAACAAGTAGGAGATGAAATTAAACGGCTCACTGCTTTAAGTAACCGTGTTTATGGTGGAGGTAAGCTGGAGTGGCCACTTCCAGGGAGATCCAGAATTAGTTCTGGCTATGGTTATCGTACCGACCCTATTAGTGGCAAAAAGAACACTTTCCATTCAGGTATTGATATTCCAGCTCCAACAGGTACAAAGGTCATTGCAGCAGGGGATGGAACTGTACTACAATCTCGTTATATAGGAGGTTATGGTTATACAGTCATCATTGACCATGGAAAAGACAATGGAAAGACCCTTAGTACACTGTATGCCCATAATTCTAAACTTTTAAAGAAGGAAGGACAAACAGTAAAACGTGGAGAAGGAATTGCGCTGGCAGGAAGTACAGGTTATTCTACGGGGCCTCATGTCCATTTTGAGGTTCGTCTTAATGGAAACCATACCAATCCTATACCATATGTAAAAAGTCAGTAACAAAAAAGAAAGGGGAATCCCTTTCTTTTTTGTTAAAATAAATGTGTTGGTTTTTTAAACCTATGGTATAATAAAATTTATAGTTCAATACAATGTTATAGATAAATAAGTTTTTAAATAAACTAACAGCAGAGTGTAGATCATGACATAAAAATAAAGGAGAGGTAAATTTTATGAAAAATAAGAAATCGTTTTTTGGTGGTCTGGCTTTAGGCATTGTACTAACAATAGTTGTAAATACATCGATTGGAAGTTTATTTGGCCTTTCTAAAATTGGATTAGGGAGATATGGATTTTCGAAAGAAGATGAAATCCAGATAGATGGAAAAATGAAACGTATTGCAGCTTATTTAGATCGATATTATGTAGATGGTGTAGATAAAGAAAAACTGATTGAAAGCTCTTATGCTGGTCTTGTAGCGGGCGTAGGCGACCCTTACACTGTTTACTATGATGCAGACACCTTTGAACGTTTTAAAGAGGAAACAGAGGGCTCTTATAGTGGAATTGGTATTATGGTTTCTGTAGATCCTGAGGATCAACTTATTACAGTTGTTTCCCCTTTTATTGGTAGTCCTGGAGAACAAGCCGGAATTTTACCAGGGGATAAAATTATTCAAGTAAATGGAACAGATGTAACAGGACGTGAATTAGATCAAGCTATCAGTATGATTAAGGGGCCAGATGGAACTAAGGTTAGGATCAAAGTATTTAGGAAAAGCAATAATGAAGTATTAGATTTGGAAGTACGCCGTGCCACTATTGATGTGCCTACAGTGAACCATAAGCTATTAGAAAACAATATTGGCTACCTACAAATTACAGGATTTGATCAGGTGACCTATAAGCAATTTATCGAAGCTTATGCAGATTTAAACGAACAAGGTCAAAAAGCTTTGATTGTAGATGTTCGTAACAATCCAGGTGGGCTTCTTCATATTGTAACGAAAATTGTAGATGAATTCTTACCCGAAGGATTGATTGTATATACGGAAGATAAAGAAGGAAAAAGAGAAGAGTGGCGTTCTAACCCTAAAAAAATAGAAATCCCTTTAGTTGTTTTAATCAATGGAAATAGTGCCAGTGCATCTGAAATTTTAGCAGGTTCTATTAAAGACCATGGGGTAGGCACCTTGGTAGGTACAACAACCTTTGGCAAAGGATTAGTTCAAAATATTATTGATTTAGAAGATGGTACAGCCATTAAATTAACTACGTCAAAATATTATACTCCAAACGGAACTCATATCCAGGATATTGGTATTGAGCCAGATTATGTAGTGGAATTGCCTAATGAGCTCAAAAATAAGATATCTTTGGAACCGGAGGAAGATTTGCAACTACAAAAGGCCCTTGAAATTATTCGAGGTAAAATGAAATGAAATGCAGGTGAAAATAAATGCCACCTATTCTTGAGATATTAACTTTAACACTACAATCTATTGCAGCTTCAGTATTTAATTTTTCTTTTATAATGGTTTTATTTATTATCTATTCTCTTTATCAACGAAATATAGAAATAGAGAAACAAGTTTTGTCTTATCATCGTTCTACGATTAGTAATCAGATGGTAGAATCTATGTTACAAGGTATCTTGATGGGAATTGCAGGGAGTTTTATACTGACTCTTATTGGGATTCCTATTCAGTTAACACCTTATTTACTTTTTCTTTTACCTATTGCTTTTATACTTGCTCTATTCAATGTTCGATATTTATGTTTTTCCTATGCAGCGGCTGTGCTAGGAATATTAGGTTTTATTTTTCGTGGGCAAATGATTTATGGTTATACATTACCGGATATGCAACTTGATATTAGCGGGTTGATTGCTTTAGTAGCGGTGATGCATCTGATGGAAGCAGGCTTAATTCTTGTTGGAGGCGCCAAAGATCGTATCCCAGTCATTGTTAAAAAGCAGGGAAAAGTAGCTGTTGCATTTTTAATGCAAAAATACTGGCCAATCCCTTTTGCTTTACTTATTATTTTTGCAGGCACTCAAACAGGTGAAGGAATTTATATGCCAGAGTGGTGGCCCATGATGAAGGGGCATATAGCCTTAGAACCTTCCATGATTATTTATTCTTTATTACCATTAACGGCTGCTTTAGGCTATGGAGATATTGCAATTTCTGTATCACCAGAAACAAAGGCTAGAAAATCTGCCGGAGGACTATTTATCTATAGTGTTTTATTACTTATGGTAGGTATATTTTCTGTAGAGCGATGGTGGTTACAATGGGTTGGTATTTTATTTATGCCGCTGGTTCACGAATGGATTATGAGAAGACAACGTTTTCAAGAATGGCAGAAGGCTCCCCTATATTCATTGCCTAAAAAGGGGGTACGTATCTTAGATTTATTACCAGATCGACCAGGGGAAAAAATGGGGATGCAAGCTGGAGATATGATTGTGAAAGTGAATGGGACAGAAATTCTACATTTCCAGCATTTACAAGCCGTTTTAAGCCAGTATTATACCTTTCTGTGGATTGATATTGTACGAGGGCATACACAAGAGACGATGACTTTAGAATATAGGGCATATCCCCATGGGATCAATACCTTAGGAATTATTCCTTTATTAGAAAATCCAAGAGTAACCTATCATTTAGAAAGTATGCAAGAGGTAGGGGTTATGCATATATTAGCTCAAAAAATAAAAGGTAAGAATAAATAATATAGATATATAAACTTGTGAATTTTTAGAAATGAGACTTTTAACTTTGATAAGTTGAAGGTCTTTTTCTCAATTTATATACCAACTATAGATATACAAGTCCAAAATCAAATTCATTGTGGACTATGCAGGTAGCCTGCTTAGGGGTTAGCGGTTTTGATTATATTTATCTATATATGTACAGAGGAGGATTTTAGACATGGTACTAGAAATGCTTAGGGCATTTTTCTTTATTTTTATGGCAGAAATGGGAGATAAGACACAGATTTTAGCGATGGTCTTTGCCACTCGATTTCCTATAAAAAAAGTATTTATAGGGATTGGTCTTGGATCATTAGCGAATCATGGAATTGCTGTTCTTTTAGGTTATTATTTATCGAATGTTATACCGGTCTCTTGGCTTCAAATTATTGCAGGGGTTTGTTTTATAGGCTTTTCATTATGGAGTTTACAAACAGAGGAGGAGGAAGAAATTCAGGAGGAAACACAAAAGTTAGGACCTGTGTGGACAGTGGCTTTAGCTTTTTTTCTAGGAGAGCTTGGGGACAAGACTCAATTAACGGCTATTACATTAGCAACAGAAGCAACTTATCCGGGGTTCATCTTAGTGGGGACAGTATTTGGGATGATATGTACAGGTGCTGTAGGGATATGGGTAGGTAGCAAAGTAGGAGATAAGGTGCCAGAGATGGCTATGAAGATGGTTTCATCAGGCCTTTTTCTTTTTTTTGGAATTACAAAACTTTTTCAAAGCATACCTAGGACCTATGTACAATCTTTTTCCTTTATTATTTTTTTAATTGCTATTGCTTTGCTCTATGGGTGGAGATTTTACCTTCTTTTACAAAATCAAAGACAGAAAAAGTCTACGTTATATCAAAAAACCGCCCAGGCTCTATATGAATCAACGCGCCAGATACGAGAAAACATGAATAATCTGTGTTTAGGGGAAAATACTTGTGGCCATTGTCAAGGAGATCATTGTCTGGTAGGCTACATGAAACAGTTGTCGGAATATGCTATGGAGCATGGACAATACTATAATATTGATATGCCACTTCCTGTACAGTGTACAGAAAAATCCTTTGAGAGAGAATTAGTTATTGAATCCTATGCCCAAGTGCTTTATTTTTTAGCTCAATCAGCGGAAGGAGCAAAAGAAGATTTTATTCTCCATCGAATTCGCCAAGCTTTAGAGATGATTCTTTTTGAAAATCCCATATCTTATGAAGGAGAAATAGACCAGTATCTTACCATTATAAAAGAGAAAAATGAGGAATTAGCTAAAACGATACTGGAAAAAATGGACAAGCAAGAAAAATAACAAACATATGTTTGCAAAGTTGTTTGTTTATGATATAATAGAGAGGTTGAGAAGAATCGTTTTCTATGGATAAACAAACTCATGGTTTGAATATGTATATCAATAGAATTTATAAAAATAGATAAGGTTAGGTGATGAGATGGGGAAATTTCAAGTTGTATCTGAATTCCAGCCTACAGGAGATCAACCTCAGGCCATTTCAAAATTGACCCAAGGCTTTAAAAATGGAGAAAAGTGTCAGACATTGTTGGGGGTAACAGGATCAGGGAAAACTTTCACCATGGCCCATACGATACAAAACTTGCAAAAGCCAACGTTAGTGATAGCTCATAATAAAACATTAGCAGCTCAATTATATAGTGAATTTAAAGAATTTTTTCCACATAATGCAGTAGAATATTTTGTTAGTTATTATGATTACTATCAACCTGAGGCATATGTACCACATACAGATACCTATATTGAAAAAGATGCATCTATTAATGAGGAAATTGACAAACTTCGCCACTCTGCTACAGCCTCCTTGTTTGAGCGAAAAGATGTAATTATTGTTGCCAGTGTATCCTGTATCTATGGATTAGGAGACCCAGTAGACTATAATGAAATGTGCCTTTCTCTACGCCCAGGAATGAATCGGGATCGAGATGATGTATTGCGCAAGCTTGTAGATATTCAATATACTCGTAATGATATGAATTTCATCCGAGGAACCTTTCGGGTTCGGGGAGATGTAGTAGAAATTTTTCCAGCAGCCTCTTCGGAGCATGCTTTACGTATTGAGTTTTTTGGAGATGAAATTGATCGAATTACAGAAATTGATGTGCTTACAGGAGAAGTTCTTGGAATGCGAGAACATATCTCTATTTTTCCTGCATCCCATTATGTCATTGCACCAGAACGGATGGAGTTTGCTATTCGGTCCATAGAAGAAGAATTAGAAGAGCGAGTAAAGGAGTTAAAAGAAGAAGATAAACTATTAGAAGCTCAGCGACTTGCTCAGCGAACTCATTTTGATATTGAAATGATGCGTGAAACAGGATTTTGTTCTGGAATTGAAAATTATTCTAGACACTTGTCAGGTCGAGCACCTGGTAGCACTCCTCATACACTAATAGACTATTTCCCAGATGATTTTTTAATTATGATTGATGAATCTCACATGACTGTACCACAAATTCGAGGAATGTATGCAGGAGATCAGGCAAGGAAATCAACCTTGGTAGACTATGGATTTCGATTACCATCAGCTAAGGATAACCGTCCTTTACGTTTAGATGAATTTGAACAAAAAATCAATCAAGTTCTATTTGTCTCTGCGACTCCTGGCCCCTATGAATACGAACATGCTACTCAAATAGCAGAACAAATCATTAGGCCAACAGGCCTTCTTGATCCGATCGTAGAGGTTCGTCCTATTCAAGGGCAAATTGATGATTTATTAGGAGAAGTACAAAAACAGGTTGAGAAAAAGGAAAAAGTTTTAATTACAACTTTAACAAAACGGATGGCTGAAGATTTAACTGATTACATGAAAGAAGCTGGGGTGCGGGTACGATATTTACATTCGGATATTGATACACTAGAGCGGATTGAAATTGTTCGTGATCTCCGTCTGGATGTATTTGATGTACTGGTTGGAATTAACTTGTTGCGGGAGGGATTAGATATCCCTGAAGTCTCTCTTATTGCTATTTTAGATGCTGATAAGGAAGGATTTCTGAGATCTCAAACCGCTTTGATCCAAACCATTGGACGAGCTGCTAGAAATATAGAAGGAAGAGTCATTATGTATGCGGATAGAATGACAGATTCTATGCAACGGGCGATTTCAGAAACCAATCGAAGACGACAAATTCAAGAAGACTATAACAAACTACATGGAATCATTCCCAAGGGAATTAAGAAAAAGGTAAGGGATATTATCCGGGCAACAAAAGTAGCAGAAGAATCATCAAGTTATGAGCTAGAGAAGGATGCAGAATCCATGAGTCCAGAGGAGTTACGCAAATGGATACAAAAACTACAAAAAGAAATGAAACAAGCGGCTTCAAACTTACAATTTGAGCACGCAGCTAATCTTCGTGACCAGCTTTTAGAGCTAAAAACACAACTACAGGATTCATAAATAAGAGGTGTAGAGAAAACATGGAAAAGATCATTATTAAGGGTGCAAAAGAAAATAATCTAAAAAATATTACTTTAGAAGTACCGAGAAATCAATTTGTAGTTTTTACGGGACTCAGTGGTTCGGGAAAGTCTTCTCTGGCTTTTGACACCATTTATGCAGAGGGTCAAAGAAGATATGTAGAATCTCTTTCTGCTTACGCAAGACAGTTTTTGGGGCAAATGGAAAAACCAGATGTAGAACATATTGCAGGATTATCTCCTGCCATTTCCATTGATCAAAAAACCACTAGCCGGAACCCAAGGTCTACAGTTGGAACCGTCACAGAAATCTATGATTACTTACGACTTTTATTTGCACGAATTGGGATTCCTCATTGTCCAAAATGTGGGAAGGAGATAAAAAAGCAAACCATAGATCAAATGGTGGATCAAATTATGACTTTACCTGAACGAACTAAACTTCAACTTTTAGCACCTATTGTTCGAGGAAGAAAAGGAGAGCATGTTAAAGTTTTGGAACATGCAAGAAAAAGTGGATATGTACGAGCTCGTATCGATGGTCATATATATGAACTAGCAGAAGAGATCAAATTAGAAAAAAACAAAAAACATACCATAGAAATAGTAGTAGATCGATTGGTGGTAAGAGAAGGTATTGAGAAACGTCTTACAGATTCTATGGAAACCGTAATGCAACTGACAGGAGGTTTGTTGATAGCAGATGTGATTGATGGAGAAGAAATGACCTTCAGCCAACATTTTGCGTGTCCTGATTGTAATATTAGTATTGATGAAGTTGAGCCACGTATGTTTTCATTTAACAATCCCCTTGGAGCATGTGAACAATGTACAGGACTTGGGATGCAAATGAAAATAGATCCTGATTTGGTCGTGCCTAATCCTCATTTAAGTCTACTAGAAGGAGCTATTTCAGCTCCAGGTTGGAATGCTCTAACTAGTGATGATAGCTCTGTTCGTTCCTTATTTTTAGCTTTAGCTCAAAAATATAAATTCAATTTAAAAACTCCCTTTGGAGAGTTATCACCTGAAATACAGGAGATGATTTTTTATGGAACAGGTGTAGACAAAGTAAAAGTACAATATAATAATGATTATGGAAAAGGATCTTATGAATATGTATTTGAAGGGATTATTCCGAGCCTACAACGTCGTTATCAAGAAACTACTTCAGAGTATATGCGACAAGAATATGAAAGCTATATGACAAACACTCCCTGCCCAAAATGTAAAGGAGACCGTCTTAAACCAGAAGTGCTAGCTGTTACGGTGGGAGGCAAAAATATTGCAGAGGTTACAGATGTTTCTATCCAAGAAGCCCAAGATTTTTTCAAATCATTAAAGCTTAGTGATAGGCAAGCAATGATTGGGGAACAAATCCTGAAAGAAATTGATGCACGAATTGGTTTTTTAATTGATGTAGGCTTAGATTATTTAACCTTATCAAGGGCGGCAGGTACTTTATCTGGTGGAGAAGCGCAACGAATTCGTCTCGCTACCCAAATTGGCTCAGGTTTAGTTGGTGTTGTTTATATTTTAGATGAGCCTAGCATCGGACTTCACCAACGTGACAATGAAAGATTATTAAAAACATTAAA
>JAAZLH010000303.1 GCA_012799415.1 Candidatus Epulonipiscium sp.
AAATCAGCTTCTTTTTGGACATAAGCACCTATCCTTTCGTATTGATCTATTTATTATACCAAAAAACCACCTATCAAAAAGGTGGAAGTTATCATACTTGAGCAAGTCTATAAGCCGAGTTCTGTATCAAACAGTCATCTATCTAGGCTTATTGTTACCAATAAGCTCCAGCAACCTACCCGAGAACATGACGGGCCGTCACAAATGTTCTCCTATGCGGTTTTGCTCCGAATGGGGTTTACATAGCCCTCCTTGTCGCCAAGGAAGCGGTGAGCTCTTACCTCACCTTTCCACCCTTACTTTTGGTTAGCCAAAAGCGGTTTATTTCTGTTGCACTATCCTTAGAGTCGCCTCTACTGGGGGTTACCCAGCATTCTGCCCTATGGAGCTCGGACTTTCCTCGTGAACATTCTTTCGAATTTGTGCACGCGACTGTCTGACTTACTCAAATATGCCAATTGTCAGTATAACACAAGTAGAAATAATGTGTCAATGGTAATAAAATCTGTAAAAAAACCAAACAAGTCTCTATTTTTGAAAGAAGGGTTTTTACGGCTTATGTAGAATATTATATGATAAGAGAGAAAATAGAAAAATTTTAGATATAAAATTTACTGTGAAAAAAGGAGTTAAAAAAATGCTAAAAAATTGCATGGAAGACATTGTAGAGGAGTTATTACCCTTGGTGATAAACGAGAGAGAAGATATTTGTAAATGCGAATCCTGCATCAAAGATATGAAAGCAATTGCTTTAAATCATTTACCCCCTAGGTATGCGGCTACCTCTGAAGGTGCTCTCTATGTGAAAGTTGACAAATCTAATCTTCAATCTAAAGTAGATGTACTTAGAGAAATTACAAAAGCTGTGGAAATTGTTTGCAAAAACCCTAAGCATAGAAAAAATTTTATTTAACAATAATCAAGCTCTTTTTTTGATATGCAATCATGTGCTCATTATAAAGTATATGAGGATATAAAGCTACATATCTATAAAAACAAAAATTAAAGAAAAAAATAAAATAGGCAGGCTCTCTAGGAAATTTAACCCTAGAAAGTCTGCCTATTTTTAAGGATCATAAAAACTCTTCTTACTTCTAAAATACTTAAGTTTCGCAGTTCACTTCAAAAGTATTTTTAACTTACATTTTTGATTAGAATTTTGATTTAAAAGATTGACAATAGGCTTAATTGGACATATACTTAACTACATAAGTAACTAACCTATTAATGGAGATAGCCATAATGGAGGTGAGTCATATTGATTGATATTAACTCAGACAAATCTATCTATATACAGATTTCAGAGGCCATTGAAAATGAAATTTTAATTGGTAATTTACAAGAAGAAGAGCAAGCACCTTCAACCAACCAGTTTGCTAAGGTATACCAAATAAATCCGGCAACAGCAGGAAAAGGTTTAAATCTACTAGTAGAAGAAGAAATCTTATATAAAAAAAGAGGTATTGGTATGTTTGTTGCTTTAGGGGCTAAGAAAAAAATATTGAAAAAAAGACAAAAAAATTTCTTTACAGAAAAGTTGCCAGAAATAATAGGAGAAGCACAGAGGTTGGAAATATCGACAGAAGAATTAATTAATTTTATTGTAGAGTATGAGGGAGGGAAACAAGATGCTGGAAATTAAACAGTTAAATAAATCGTATGGAAAAAATCGAGTTCTTATGAATCTAGATTTACAAATTGAAGAAAATAAAATTTATGGATTGTTGGGGAGAAATGGAGTAGGGAAGACTACTTTACTCAACATTCTAGCAAGTCAAATTGTTAAAGATAGTGGAGAAATAAAACTTGACCAACAAGATATTTTTGAAAACAATAAAGCCATGGAAGAGATTTGTTTTGTAAAAGACAGAGGAATTGCAATGGATGATGAGAAGGTAAAAAAATTATTTGAAGTTGCAGCTGCCTTGTATAAAAACTGGGATGAAGAGTATAAAGATAAATTAGTAAAAGAGTTTAAACTTGATGTGAGAAAGAAATACAAAAAATTGTCCAGAGGGTATCAAACAATGGTTGGACTTATTATCGGAATGGCTTCACGATCTAGAATTACCATTTTTGACGAACCTTCTTTAGGTTTAGATGCAGCTTATAGATATAAATTTTACAATATGCTTTTGGAGGATTATGATAGATATCCTAGGACTATTATTATTTCTACTCATTTGATCGATGAGGTAAGTAATTTATTTGAAGAAATTATTATACTAGATGAAGGAAAAATAATGTTACAAGAAACTACGGACTCGTTAATGAAAAAGGCATGGTTTCTCAGTGGACGAGAAGAAAACTTGAAGGGGATTCTTGAAAATAAAACAGTCATTAGCAAAGAAACATTTGGGGCAACGGACATAGTTGGTATTTTTAATGAGATTACAGAAGAGGAGAATAAAAAAATCCGAAAACTAGGAATTGAAATAGCCCATATTCCATTACAAAAACTATTTGTTTATCTCACAGAAAATATAAACTCAAGGGAGGTTATCTAATGGGAGCTACTAAAAGAATGTTTAAGTATCAAGTCAAAGATCTAAAGAAATCTTTATTGATTTTTTGGATGGTTATAATTGTGATTACAATAGGGAGCTATGCTTTGAATTTCCTCATTAGCTCTAATCAAGACATATTTTATTTTGCATTAGGTAATAGAGGTACAATATCTGTTGCAGGTGCTTTACTCCTTCCAGTGATTATCTTTATCCTTAGCTATACAATAGAAACCTATTATAAAGCATTTCCCATTAGTATTGGATTTAGCATGACAAGAATAGATTTTTATACATCTATTGTGTTAAGCGGAATCTTAATGTGTTTAGCATTAGCAGCTATTTTAGGGATACTCCTTAAGCTGGATTTTCTTATTATTAGAGCCATGGGGAGAGAGCCATTAGTAGATTTTAAAACTTTTAATACGATGAGCGATTCTATATTTTTCATAGTTTCTTCCCTTTTTATAAGTCTACTGACTTTAACATCCATATTTAACCTAGGAGGTGTCCTTTTATACCGATTTGGTGCTATTAGATTCTGGGGAAGTTATTTACTTTTAGGAATTGCTCTATCTTTTATAAATATCAGCATAGTACAATTTTTTACCACATACTTTATTTGGGATCTCTTTACTACGAGAATTACTTTTTCTCATGTACTTTATTTATTACTAATTGCTATGATATGCTATCTACTTGGATATATAGTAATTAGAAAAGTTAATGTGAAAGGAAATGTAAACTAACTGTACTATAAAAACAAAAAGGTAGATCTATCTATTAAATTATATTAAATAGAAGATCTACCCTTTATTTTGAACAGGGAAAATTCATTTTGCTTATGATGAACCAAACTTTCTTATTTGGAAAAAGTATTTTTTTATACTTTTATTGTTGAAATATTATTGTCCCATAGCATGCAAGAACCAAAGATGTTTATCAAATGATTCTACATAGTCTTCAAATTGAGCAACAGTAACGAAATCATTTTCCTTATCTGCTATATCACGAATTTGTGTTGCAAGCTTCTTTAAAATTTCAATATCTCCATAAACAATATCTACGACTTCTTTTGCTCTAAAGTCTTTCCCATCTATTTCTTCGATAGCACTATGTTTTACATAGTCAGAGAGTTTTACATAGGGAGGAAACCCTAAAATTTTTAAACGCTCAGCTACATCGTCAAAATTTTTGAAAGCCTCATCATATAATGTTTCTGTAAAATCATGAATAGGCTTAAACTCCATTCC
>JAAZLH010000304.1 GCA_012799415.1 Candidatus Epulonipiscium sp.
AATCCACGCACTCATGTAGAGTGCGATATTGATAAGCGCATAAAATTGAGCCACCTTTAATATTTCAATCCACGCACTCATGTAGAGTGCGATGAGGATTAGGCGTAGGGAAAGCGGGATAAAGCATATTTCAATCCACGCACTCATGTAGAGTGAGTCTGTCAAGTATTTACGGGAGGTCTCCCTCACCTTTGATTTTTCCTTTGTTTTTTCGTTTCAATAAATTTTTTCTCTGAGAATCTGTGTTAAAAGGGTACAGAACCCCCTTTCCCCAAAATTTGTTGAAACTTTACGATACATACTCTTCCTCTTAAAAGCTTGCCAAGTCCCTTAAAGCCCTAATGTAAGGCTTTCGTTGGTCATCTCCAGTCAAAGCAGGCAATCGTCCTTGAATGGCGCCTATAGATTCCCTTGCCTTCTGTGTGAGTAATTTCGCAAATGATGGATACGTTTTTGACTTTTTTCGGTTGGTAGCTTCGTTGGTTGATTTGTTTTGGATAGCTTCAATCAGCGTCCCTTCAAATTGATGAATGAGCGCATCTACCATGCTTTGAAGCCCTTTGAATGACCAGCTATAACCCATTTTCTTGAGTCTCCTGGAAAATAGGTTCATATTCGATTCAGCCGCACCCATCGGGCGCATGTTGGAGGTGTCTATTCCTTTCTCCTTCAAGATATCCCGATAGTCCCGAAAGGCATCCTGGTTCTCGTAGATAAACAGGCGTAAATCAGCTATTTCTTTCTTCTTCTCTTCGGCTTCTTCTTCCTTCTCTGCCTCGGCAATCGAAACCAATAAGGCAACGGGATCGTTGTCGTCTGCCGCAAGGTAGGCCTTCCTCCGTTCCTGTTTGGAACGATTGCTTAGCGCACTTTTAATCCACTTTTTTAAATGATAACGGTCGTAGGTATAAATCGCATACTCAAAGTAATCCACACCCTTACGGATCCACGGAGCTCCGTCCCCGTTTATTACGATGGGCGTATCCTTCTTAATGGCATACTGACTGTATATATAACGGCTAAATGACTCCCAAAAGGCATCGCCTGTATCTAAAGAATACCAATAGCTTTTATTCTTAAGTTCGTATTCCTTACTTCCCGGATGTTTTTTCTTCCAGCCTTCATGAACGACACCAAGTTTCACTTTGCGAGTGGACCTTTTCGAGTTCTGTTTATGGACGTGCAGCCCATCCACCTCTAAGAATAAAATATCAATATCTTTTTGATTATCTACTGGAACCTCCATATCTTTGGGTTCCACTTTTAATACCTCCTGCCGTATTTTCTCATGGCTCATTGCCTGATAACCCAGTAAGTCACAAAAGCGATCTCTTGCATCACGATAAGAAGGACCTTTCACTGCCCAATTAACAGCCATTTCAGTTAAATACGGACTGAGTGCATCGCTCCCATTAAATTGTAAATACTGATCCAGCAGGGCCACACGCTCCCCCGTTTCTCTATCCAAATATCTTCTTCGATTAATCGTAACAGAACCAAACATCGTCCCTATCGTACACTTTTGCATTTCCCTGTTTTCAAAGCGGGTAAAGTCACGGTTATCCCGAAGCCATACATCCACCTTCTCCAACACTGAGACAAGAATATTTTGATAAATACTTTGTAATTCCCTAAATAAACCTTGTTCTATTTCTTTTAATGTCGGTAAATTATTGGTATCATTAATCATGAGGACTCCTCCTTGTTAGTTTTCTACACAAAAACTATTATATCAAAGGGGAGAGTCCTCCTTCTTTTTTTTCATTAAATCGTTAGAAAATTGTAATTATAGACCCGTAAACATTTTACTCATACTCAGAGCACTTGTCTTTGGTTTGGCACAAGCGCTCTGATTTGCTAAGATTTAAATGATCGGATAAAAACTGCAAAATTTTCTAACATAATAATTCTTAATATACACTGCTACCTATTACTTAACTTGATTTATCTAAACATTTAACCCCGAAAATTTCGTTAGAACCTCTCACTCGTACAGCTAATATTAATTCAAACTTTCTGGTAGATAATATTCACAATATAACTTCCTTTACATATGAAGAAAATGGGCACTAATCAATAAAAATGCCCGAGGAAAATTAAAATACCTCGGGCAACCTCTTATTTTTCATAATTCTCTTTTACTTATTTCCTATAATCAACACCTGATCTTGTTCATAAGCATCCATAGCTAAAT
>JAAZLH010000305.1 GCA_012799415.1 Candidatus Epulonipiscium sp.
ATGGGCCAGAAAAAAGGGATACTGATTTTTCGTGGAGGGAGTATGTAAATAGCCACAATAGTGAATTACTTGGTGCTTATGGCAACTTAATTAATCGAAGTCTTGTTTTTATAGAAAAGTATTTTGAGTATAAAGTGCCAAATGGAACTCTTGATGCACAAATAGATCATCAGATATCAGATGCATATAAAATTGTAGGGGCTAAGATTGAAAAAGGCTTATTTAAAGAAGGCCTAGATCAAATTTTTACGCTTGTTAGAAATGCTAATAAATATTTTGATAGTGAAAAACCTTGGGAAACACGTACTACAAATATATCAGCTTGTGAAAATACATTGTTTAATTGTGTACAGATGATTGCTAATCTTGCAATATTATTAAATCCCTTTATACCTTTTTCATCAAAAAAGGTACAACAATGGTTATGTTTATCAAACAACTGGAGAGAGCAATACGTTAGTATAGGTGCTGTGCTCCCCAAAACAGAAATATTGTTTGAAAGAATTGATAAAAGGGTTATCGATGAAGAGGTCGAAAGATTGTATAAATCCATATTAAGTTAAACCATAAGATTGAAGACATAGGGTTATCATGTTATAATATTTAGATAATTATATGGATTATGGCTAAAGAAGAAAAAATAAAGATGCTAAAGAGATAGATGATTTACTTTGGGCATAAAAAATAAAAGGGGATAGGTCATATGACAAAGATTTACTTTGTAAGACATGCACAACCCGATTTTTCAATACACGATGATAGGATTCGTCCTCTAACGGGCAAAGGATGGCAGGATAGTAAAAAGGTTACGTCTTTTTTAGCAGATAAGAATGTGGAGATGATTTTTTCAAGCCCATATCAGCGATCCGTTGATACAGTTAGAGACTTTGCAGATACAACAGGACTTCAGATTCATATTGTTGATGATCTGAGAGAACGGAAGATCACCAATGCTTGGATTGATGACTTCGAAGGGTATTCAAAAGATCAATGGAGTGATTTTGATTATAAATTGCCAGAAGGCGAGAGTCTCAGAGAAGTGCAAGAGAGAAATATTTCTGCATTAAATTCTATATTAAAGAAACATAAAAATAAAGTGATTGTAATAGCTACACATGGCACTGCTTTAAGTACAATTATAAATTACTATAATGAAAGTTTTACTTTAGAAGACTTTATGAGAATAAAGGATGTTATGCCATTCATTGTAGAAATGGAATTAAAGAATGATGCATGTTTGAGTATTTCTGAGATTCTATTATAAAATAATTTGATTAGCACTCATTAGCTTTTCTAAACATAGTGGGTAGAAAAGATTGTAGGATATTTATATTGATGATGGCACTAATTAAGAACCTGAAAGGAGATTAAAAATGAGAATAGAAACAAAATGTTTACATGAAGGATATCAACCAGGTAATGGAGAGCCTAGAGCTCTTCCTATTTATCAGAGTACAACCTATACCTATGATTCAACAGAGCATATAGGGCAACTTTTTGATTTAACGGCAGAGGGGCATATGTATTCGCGCATTTCAAATCCTACTGTAGCTGCTGTAGAAGAAAAAATTGCAGCGCTAGAAGGTGGGATTGGCGCATTGTGTACTACATCAGGGCAAGCGGCTACCTTGATTAGTATTCTAAATATTATGGGGGCAGGCGATCATTTTATTAGTGCTTCTACTATTTATGGTGGGACCATCAATCTCTTTGCTGTTACTTTAAAAAAACTTGGGATTGAATGTACCTTTGTAGATCCTGAAGCATCAGAAGAAGAGATTCAAAAAGAATTCAAAATTAATACAAAAGCAGTTTTTGGAGAAACCATTGCAAACCCTGCCATATCAGTTTTAGATATTCAAAAATTTGCAAAGATCGCACATCAAAATAATGTTCCACTCATTATAGATAACACTTTTGCAACACCGGTTTTATGCAGGCCCATTGAATTTGGAGCAGACATCGTAATTCATTCCACTACAAAGTACATGGATGGCCACGCGGTACAAGTAGGTGGAGTCATCATTGATAGCGGAAATTTTGATTGGACCAGTGGGAAATTTAAAGAATTTACAGAACCAGATTTATCTTACCATGGAGTGGTGTATACCGAGCAGTTTGAAAAAGCTGCTTATATTACAAAGGCTAGGGTACAGCTTATGAGGGATTTAGGTGCATATCCATCAGCAAATGCAGCATTTCTTTTAAATTTAGGTTTGGAGACTCTTGCGGTTAGAATGGAGCGACATTGTTCCAATGCAAATCAAGTGGCAGCATATTTAAACAAACAAGAAGAAATTGAATTTGTCAATTATCCAACATTAGAAGATAATCAATACCATGAACGAAGTAAGAAATATTTACCTTTAGGCTGTAGTGGAGTAGTCTCTTTTTCTATTAAAGGTGGAAGAGAGAGAGCAGTCAAGTTTATGGATAACCTAAAATTAGCTTCCAAGGTTGTGCATGTAGCAGATATTCGAACTTGTGTTTTACATCCAGCTAGCTCTACTCATAGACAGTTAACAGACAGCCAGCTAATTGCAGCGGGAATTACTCCAGGGCTGATTCGAATTTCAGTAGGTCTTGAAAATATTGATGATATCATAGAAGATATAGAACAAGCATTGGCAAATAAATAAAAAATAGAATTCCTCTAGAGAAATTTTAGGGGGATTCTATTTTTTATTTATTAAAGGTTAAAAATATATTTATTTGTAAAATGAAAAAGTGTAATATATTGTAGAAAAATGTCGATAATATAGATGTTCAATAATTATTATTTAGAGAGAGGGAAGTACATGAAAAAAATTAGCACAAGAATTGTATTAACGGTTTTAATCTGCTCTATTGCTATGTCAGTACTAGTTGGGGTTACGAGTATAGTTAGAAGTATCGCTGTTATTGAAAAGGAATCAAAAGCAAATCTCCTTGCTACAGGACAAATTTATGCTGAAAAATTTAATGAGGATTTAGCTATCTATGAAACAATTTTATCTAGTATTTATCAAATGATTGATGCAACCATTGATACAACAAAGTTAAATGATCAAAGATATCTTGCTACTTATACAAAGACTCATTTAACAGCTACTATTCGCAGTATGGCTAAAGAAACTAGAAAATGCGCAGGTATATATGTTGCTTTTGACCCTAAATATACGGGGAAGACAGAAGGAATCTGGGCAGCAGTAGATAGTAGTGGAAAGGAACAATACGGTTTACCTACAGATATAGCTGGAAAAAGTGAAGATGATCCTATGTCTGCTTGGTATTTTAATGCCATAAGAATAGGAGAAGGATCATGGAGTGATCCTTTTCTAAACAATGCTAATTTAAATGTAATGACTTATTCCAGACCAATTATTATCAATAATGAAACCATTGGAGTTATAGGAGTAGATCTTAGTGTAGAAGAATTAGAAAGAGACGTTGCAAATGTAAAACTATATGATACAGGCTATGCCTTTGTACTTAATAAAGAATATGATTATTTATTTCATCCTAGCCTAGATGCTACATATAACTTCAAGACAATACAAGAAGGGAGTTATAGTCACCTTGTTGATCAAATAGAAAGTAAAGACAGTGGAATTTTAGATGTTGAATTTGGCGGAGAAAGAAAAATAATGTCTTTTTCAAAGCTATATGGTCAACAAATTATTATCTTAACTGTTCCAAAGCATGAAATATTAAAAGATATGAATACTACCCTCTATGTTATTTTAGGAGTGATCGCATTAGCAGCTATCTTAGCAACCATTGCATCCTTAATTTTTGGAAAACAAATTGCCACCCCTATTATACTGACAACTCAAATGCTAGAAAAAACATCCCAATTAGACTTAACAACAATACAAGAAACAAAAGAAATGCAAGCCATTACTAATCGAAAAGATGAAGTAGGATCTATCTTTAAAGCGACTCTCATATTAAGAGAAGAAATAAGAAAAATTATAGGTGCTATTGAAGATACTACAGAAAATATTGTTGAAAATACAAATAGCTTAACAATAGCAACTCGAGAAACAAGTCAGTCAATCAATGAAGTAACCAAAACTATTGAACAGTTAGCGCAAGCTTCCATGGAACAAGCTTCAGATACAGAAACAGGCTCCCACAAATTAGAAAAATTATCGGATGAAATAAAAATTGCCGTGGACAATGGAAAAATAGTAGTGGAAAGTTCTACGAAAGCTCAAAGCATCAATGAAGAAGGTTCAAAGTCAATGGAAAATATGGTAGGAAAATTTAATATTGTAACCCAATCATCGAGTGTTTTAGCAAAAAATATTGACTCCTTATTGATGCAGTCTCAATCTATTGGCAATATATTAACTACTATTATCAATATTTCTGAACAGACCAATCTGTTGGCTTTGAATGCTGCAATAGAGGCGGCAAGAGCAGGAGAAGCAGGTAGAGGATTTGCAGTAGTAGCAGAGGAAATAAGAAAGTTATCTGAGCAAACTGGTCATGCTACAAAAAGTATCGAAGATATATTAAATTCTATTCAATCTAATGTTGAAGTGACTAAAACAAACATGGATATGTCAGAGGATGCATTAAAAGATGCCAATCAATCTCTTACCCAATCAAAACAGGCTTTTCAGGAGATCTATTCTGCCATGTCAATTTCTCTTGAATCTATAGCAGAATTAGAAGAAAAATTAAAAATAGTAGATGATGATAAAGATGATGTAATGTTGTCTATCCAAAACATATCTGCAATTGCAGAAGAAACAGCTGCATCTACAGAGGAGTTATCTGCATCTATGGAAGAACAAGCTGCAACCATGGAAACAGTATCTAGCAATACAGATAGCTTAGCTATGATAACAGAAAAATTAAAAGAATTAGTCAATCGATTTAAAATATAAGAAATAGAACCCTTCTAGATGGAAACTAGAGGGGTTCTATTTCTTATTTGCTATATGTTTTATGATCTTATTTAGATGCGGCTAGCCAGCGATCATAAACATCTTGTTTAATTTTTAATAATTCATTTAAGTTCATGCTCTCTAAGGTAGAAACGAATTTATCAAAGTTATCGATAGGCTCATCACCAATAAGGAATTTAGCAATCATTTGTTCAACATA
>JAAZLH010000306.1 GCA_012799415.1 Candidatus Epulonipiscium sp.
ACCCAATCCAAAATTCGTCCTGGTCTTAGTGAAAAATATAGTGTTATTGAAAAAAATATTAATGAAAAAATTAGAAGTCCTAATCTTAAATATTCCTTAGCAATAAAAGGATTCATACCTACCTCAAATGCAACAGTAGCTGTACGAGGTATAGCAAATAATGGACCTATGGTCAAATATAATGCACAGGTTAAAAACACTGCATAACCTGTGCTTACTGGTCTTGCCATATCAAATAAACTTTCACTTTCCGAAAGAGCTGATGCCACAATTCCCAACATAGGCAATCCCACACCAGTAATTAAAAAACCTATAGTAGCTAATATAACATGACTTCCTGATGCTTGTCCCATTTGTACAGGGAAAATCAAGTTTCCAGCTCCAAAAAATAATCCAAATAGTAGAGAGCCTATCAACAAATTTTGTTGAAAATTTAGTTTTTCTTTCACGAATAATTCCTCCTCAGATGTTTTTTGATTTTTATTTTTTATTAGTCAATTAAATCATTGTCCATTATATCATATTTGCTGTATAGATTTCCTCTACTATTTTCTCTGATATTTGTTGTGGGATTTTATTAGGTCTACCTATGTAATATCCTTGTAAATAATCAACACCAAATCTAATCAATGTATTCATTTCTTTTTTAGTTTCTACGCCTTCAGCAATAACCTTAATATTTCTATCTTTTGCATAAGATAAAAGATTGTTTAAGAGTTTTTGTCTATTTATATCCTTATCAATCCCCCTAATAATTGATATGTCAATCTTTATAAAAGATGGGGAAAGAACTAATAGAGCAATTTCACTATTATATCCTGATCCAAAATCATCTAATGCTATACTACCATTCCATTTTGTAACCATATCTTGTTTTTTCTTTGTAATTTTATCATCTAATTGTTCACTTTCAATAATTTCGATTACTAAACGATTTAAATCCGCTTTGTATTTTTCTTCAAAAATCTGCAAATCCTTTTGAGTTAATATATGATTGGGAATAGAGTTAATGAAAATCCTAGCATGTCCAAAGTCCTTTTCATGTTGTTTGAAGCCTTCCATAGCCTTAAAAAAAGTTAGTTTTTCAATGGCATGTAATTTTGATTGAGAACGTGCTAATCTTATTATATCTAAAGGTGATTTTAGTGTTTCCATTTTTGACCTCATTAAGGCCTCGTATGCAAATACACTTCCATTTTTGGCATCTATAATAGGTTGGAATACAAATTCTAATAATTCTTCATCAATAAAACGGTTTAGTTCCTCCTGACTATGCAGTAGAAAGGATTTCTTATTATATACTTCTTTGTTGAACTCACCAATATTTCCTTTTATAGTATTTTTTATCTCATACATGGCAAAATCAGAGTACTTGATTAATTCATAGTAATCCTCTGAATCATCAGGATACCATGCTATACCAGCTGAAGCTCTGATACGTATAATGTTATTATCAGGCATAGGTATAGTTGTATTGTACAAATTTTCCTGCATTTTATTTATAATACTTCTTATTTCATCTTTTCCTTCGTATCCATATATAAATGCCAAAAATTCATCTCCAGACATTCTAGAGACAATCCCATTACAAAAGCTAATTTCACTTAAAACTTCGGCAGCAGTTTTAATATACTGATCTCCATAGTCATGACCATAAGTATCATTAATATATTTTAAATTATCTAAATCCCACATAACAAATGCAGCTATTTTCAATTCTTTTTTCATTTGTCTCTTTACCTGCATTTGAAATGCCCGCCGATTAATGAGATGAGTAAGTAAATCATGGTCTCTTTCATATTCAATCTTACGTTTTTCCATAACTTCATCTGTCACATCTTCAATAATTCCTAAGATTTTCCCATGGGTTTCCTGTATGTTTAAACGAATCCATATAATTGAATTATCCTTTTTTATATAACGGTATATAT
>JAAZLH010000307.1 GCA_012799415.1 Candidatus Epulonipiscium sp.
AAAAAAGAAAAACCCCGAGCAATCGGGGTTTTTAATGTCTGGGAACTTCGTGTGGGCATTAATTTGTATATAAGATTCCTATCCGTTCCACTTGTTTAGTTTTAAATATAATATGTAGGTATTTAACTAAGTGCTACAAAGATAAACTATAGTTTCGATATGTGCAACTAAAATAGCAACTTTTTTAACTTAAATAGTAAAATAATTACAAGTGTAAAAAACGAACCAAGTAAAACAAGTCGCCACTCATTTGTAGGTGCTTGTTTTTCTTTCAGTTTCATATTGAGTTTATCAATATTATTTTGATATTCCCGGGTTTGTATATCCAGTTTATTCTCATATTCTTTTCTTATATTGTTCTCAATTTCAGATTTTAAGGCTTTTTTTTGATACTCTGAAATTTGCATATTTTGAAAAAAACCTGAACGTGTGTCAAATATAGAACTTACGGGTGGTAAACCGGTTGTTAAATTTGCCGGTTTAGATGTGTCAAAAAAATATATAATTGAATTTGAAAAATTACCTTTAGATGAATTAATATCTGTTTCGGTTGTAGATTTATCAGTAACTGTAGTTTTTGTTTTGTCAGTTACTGTACTGTCGTTTTTTTGTTTAGAAACGATGTCTTCCTTTGATGTGGAAGCATGCCGGCTGTTGTCCGTATAAGTACCGGATTTTTTAACCGCCGTGCATCCTATCAGCCCGGAAAGAATGAGTATCAAAACAATCAATCGTTTCATCCGAATAATCTTTCTTTACATTCCATGCGTAAGCATTGCTCTTTTGCATGTCTTTTTTTTAGTTTTTCAATATCAGCCTTTATGATTTCAACGGACATTTGAAGCTCTTTAATTTCTACAAGCAGATTGTCTCGTTCTTCTTTCATGATTCTGCGATCTTCTCTGAGATCTGAAATCATTTCTTGATAAACGTTTTGGTATTCGCCATCCGCTTCAGCCTGCTTTTTCTTTTTTTCGCTTTTCAGCGTAAAAATCCAAATCACACCACCGCCGGAAAACAATCCTACAATTAATGTTACTATTGCTGTGTAGTCAATCATGCGCCTTTAAAAATGCTTTTTTACAATGTTCTTTATCAATGAAATCTAAAACAAAAATGATATGATTAGTAAAGTTTTCATTATTCAATAAGTTTCCACCCTTGCGGATAAGTTGCAGGAGAATACACATTTGCATCTACCAAACTTTCATAAACGTTTCCATTAAACATTACTTTGTCGCCAAGATTGTAGGCATCATGTGACCCGCTGGGCTGTATCCATTCTAAAATTTCATTTTCGTAGCCAATTCTTGTCCACAAGGCAGGCGTGGAATCTGGTGCCCAGTCCGTCTGAGTGGTGTGGGCTTGTACTGCTTTATACAGCCTAACTTCAGTACCTGTAATATACTGGTACTTATCTCCTACATCCACGCTTATTCCTACTTTCCATAAAGGGAAAACAGACATGTTGTCCAGTGCCTTTGCGTCATCCAAAGCCTGAACCTCGCTCAAAACTTGTTTTTCCTTGTAATCTTCAATAGCTTTTTTATGTGCTTTTACCAGTTCTTTTTCTAGTATTCTAGCTAAGTCAGGCTCTTGGATGATTAAATTACCTTCAACTTTATAAATATAGTAATCACTTTTTTGTTCACTTAAAATAAGTAATTTATCATACCCATCTTTCAGACATAGTTCTTTATTGTAGCAAAATCCGACAATCCCATCTTTTTTTAATGGTGCTATTTCTATTGTACTATTGTCTATAAATTTAGCATATTTAGGTTTTGTATTCATAGTATCTTATTTTTGAAATTCCATTGCTCCTATATCAATCAATCCAGAAGTTTTATCTCTCCTCGGATTTAGTTTAATATCAAATACAGCTCCGAAATCTGTAGTATTTATTTCATTATTACCTTTATCAATAAGTGCGGACAATTCACTACTTATATCAGGATTTGATAACTCTGTTTCAGCTACTTGACCTGCCTTTGTTGATAAAAATTTAAAATATGGACTATTAGCATCTCCTTCATTATTGGGTGACAGTTCTATATTTCCAATGCCAGGTCTTAATTCTCCTTCACAAGCTACATATTCTTCTACAGAATTATTATCATTATAAATATTACTTACAGCACCAGCAGAAATTCTGTTGCCATATACAACTGTATTTCTTAATATGGTGTTATAAGTACCTGCTCCTACTTCAGCTACATTTCTTATAGATACACAATTGATAGCTTCTCCTAAATAAAATCCACCGCCATATTGAGAAGATATATTATTAAAAGCTATACAATTGATTGCCTTTACCTTATAAAAACCACTACCACCTTGATTTGATAAATTATTAAAAGCTATACAATTTATAGCTGTTCCAGAATTAAATCCACCACCATACATTTGTGTTGTATTATTAAATGCAGAGCAATTTATACATGTACATCTTTGAAAGCCTGCGCCTAGTGCTTCAGTCATTCCTTTTACATTATTATTAAATACAACAACATTACTACAATAGGAATTTACACATGCTCCCCCTTCAGATGATACTATATTATTATTAAAAATAGCAGAATTTATTATTTTCGAGCTATATAGTACACCGCCATAAGGATGTGATTTTTGATAATTTCCATATATTAAACAATTTTGAATGTTACAAGAATGACAAGCAATTCCTTGCCCATTATTATTTGTATTATTATAAACTATACTATTGTGTATATTAGCTTCATATATAGTCCCTTTTGTTAAATTAGTTGAATTATTAAAACAATTGTAAATTTTACAATTAGATACCAGTGTTGATTGGTTAGAACCTAGTATAGCCGAACCAGAACCATTACTACTACTATTATTATATCCAGATGTAATTTCAAATCCATTTAGAATGGTTAAGCCCGTTACTAAAGCATAAATTACATTGTATGAATTATCAGCCATACTTGCTTCTGTGATTGTACATCCTCGTAGTGTTTCATCAATAACATCATCTCCGTTAAGGTCTCCACTAAATATTGTTTTATATTTAGGTGTTTCTACTACTAAATCAAAAGTTCCGTTAGGCAGAATCATTTTTTGAGCTTGTCCTATCATTTCTCTTTGATAAACAGATGTTTCTGTACCAGCAAATCCACCGTACATATTCACACCCGACTTAATAATAAATGATTTACTTCTCGGGTCTCCTGCTGTTCTTTCAGTAGTAGGTGTATAAATCAATCCGTCAAGTGAACCTTTCACAAATATACTATCTCCTACTGTAGCTACATCAATAGCATGCTGTGGGTCTTTAAATGCAGTAGCCCATGTTCTTCCGTCACCAGAATTATCTGCTTTTTCTCCATCCACATACCATGTAATATTCCCTAATATAGGATTACCATCTACATCTACTTTACCTGTTTGTGTAGTATTTTTATAAATTAAATCTAAATGCCATGTAGCTCCAGAATCAGTTGTAAATACTTCATAAATATATTCTCCTACTTCATTAGGTAATGCAAAATTATTAAAGTACCAATTAGCAGGAAACTCTAAAGATGTATAATCAAGAAGATTGATTTTAAGGGTGTAGCGAATAAATTTTTGTAAATCAATTTGGTCAGTATTTACAGAAATAGTTAATGGGTCAGACGTAGAAATATTATATAATCTCTTATGTGGTTCTAATATAATAGTTCCATTTACTACTTCAACTTTATCAAACTCAATAGGTCGAGTTTCATTGATAATATTTCTTTCAGCAGCTGTAAGAAAATATTTATCAATGCTATTTAGATGATCTTCATTGAAAGAAATTGGATTTTCAGCACTGCCGTCACCGGTAATAAAAGCATTATCAGTAGTAACTTTAGTTAATCCATTGCCGCTTTTACCGGATAATTTCACTCCAGACATAGAATTACTCCTTTCTAAAATATGTTTTTACAACTAATACTTTTTTTACAAGCCCGTCGCCAACGAAGCGGACAAACGTTGTTTCGTCTATCACTATGCCGGCGTCATTTTCCCAGCTGAATGTGTCGCCTGCCGGAAGCGGAATATTATCGTTTACGGTACAATCACAGTCGCCGATATTTTTCAGCAACAACTGGCTGTAGCCGTCCGGTTGCAGGTTTTGATTTTCCGTGATAACCTGATTTTTAGAAGTTGTTTTCCACATAAAATCTATTTTTATTTTTTTGATATATGCCTGTAAATTAAATAACCAACGCCGCCAAGCAGAAAAGCACCTGCAGCTGTTAAGCCTTTGCGGGTAACTTCTATACTTTTTTTTTTAAGTATTGATCCACGTAGGTTTCAAATTCGCCGACCGTTATTTTACCATCCTTTGGAAATTTATCAATAATCGGATTTGCATTTGCAACGGTTTTAGCTGATAATCGGGATGTTTGAAAGACCCAGTCTTTCGGTTTGCCGAGGCTTGCCGGAAAGAACACGATTTTATAAACATCATATACATTGTGTATTTTGCCTTTATAGGGCAAAAAATATTTATAAACCCACGTAAGTTGCTCCACGTTAGTCATATTACGCAGTTTAGTAACTGTCGTTCCTAATGCTATTGCCGTGGCAGGCATAAACTGAATTAAACCGGTAGCACGGCTTATTGGATTTACGTTACGGTGATTTAGTCGACTTTCTGCCCACATCACGAGCATAAGATCATCAGGATTCATATGCAGTAATGAGCATATACGTCGCACTTTAGCTAAGAAGGCAGATTTGTTATGCGTTATTTTATTTTCGTAAAGCATTTTATAAACTTTCAATTCTCCATTCGTTGCTCATACCGTGAGCTGCCAAATTACCGTTATAATGGTCAAGAAGTTGCTGTACGGTATAATAAAATCTGTATTGCTTAAATAAACCCAAATATCCTTTTCGTACAGCTTGCCACTGATAGTAATTCCATTCATCTGTACTTAAATTGGGAAACATATAATTAGGATGAATATTAAATGTTTGCCCATCAAGCAATGTTGCTTTTCCCCAGCCGGGCAGTTTTGGAAGATTTAATATTTTTTCATCAAAGAATCTACCCGGATCATACGATATGTAGCTTGCATAAATATGTAAAATGCCTATATCATGCGGCGCACGGTAAATGCCGGGCTTAAGCACTCCGAGGTTAACAGACGGTGTTTTGCCGGTGTAGTAATCTTCTTTCATTTTATTCAGAAAAAGAAAATACTCCAGCCTGCCCTCGTCAGAAAAATACTTGTTATATTCTTTCGCCAGCGCATCCGGTTCAGCATTACCGCGGTATTTCAGATAAACCTGAAAATAAGCGGGAACCTCGTCTTGCGTTAAATATTGCCTGCCTATTGGTCTGGGCGGAAATTTACCTGAACGTCTTGGCGGTCTAATATTGTATTGTTTTATTATATCTTCACTCACTTCCGGAATAACCGTTTTTTCAGGTACAACTGTACCGCTTTCTGCTCCTTGATAAGTGTCCGGCTCCATATACTCGGGTATTGGCTTTTTTTCTGTAGGAGTGATCACGTTTTGCGCAGGCGGCAAGTTTTCTTCAGGTTCTTCCGTAATAATTGGTTTTACGTCAGCTTCTACTTTCGGTTTGGGTGTAACTTTCGATTTTTCATTTGAAGGTAGAATAACGTTTTGCTCCGGTTTTTCGGGTAAGCTCGGTTTTTCCGGCACGGGAATTATAGCCGGCTGTACTTGTACCGGTACATCTTTTTTCTTACGCAAAGCGCGAAGCCCGGCTATCCCTAATAGTATCCAAATAATATTCATATAAGTTGTTTTAAGCAGTTTGTTTTTTAATGTGAGAAGCTACATAACGTTCAAAGTCGTAACCATCTATTTTACCATCTTTATTAACATCTACAGCCGGGTTTTGACGTGCCAAAAGTCCGGCAGAAAGATTTTTTGTTTGAAATACCCAACTTTTTGGTTTACCTAAACTAATAGGGAAAAAAGTTACACGATATAAATCATATACAGATTTCATTCTTCCGGTGTAATTTTTAAAATAAGCATAGACAAATGAGAGTTGCTTTACATTTGTCATTTTATAGAGTTCGTCAACTGTGGTTTTAAGACCGCGTGCCGTGGCAGGCATAAACTGAATTAAACCGGTAGCTCTTGTATATGGATTACGTGCTTGTGGATTTAATCGGCTTTCTGCCCACATTACAGTCATTAACCACTCAGGATTTATTTTCAGTAAATTACTTATTTCCAAAACTCCGATTAAGAACTGATAATGATTTTCTTTTACTTTATTTGCATAAGGTAAATTCAAATGTGATTGAATTTGCTTGATTGTATTTAAAACTCTATTTCTTTGATTAACATTACTCCAATATCTGCGTTCATAGAGTGCATATACAAAATTTGTTGCATTTGTTTTATTTATCATCAAATGCGGGTAACGATTTAATATTGAAAGAGAAAAGTCAATAAATGATTCACGGGCTGATGGATAAGAGTTGAACCACATTTTAACAAAATACTGAAATGAATTTCCATGTAGTTTTACATCGATTACAACCGGATATGAATTTCTATATCTGTCAGTTTTATGATAAACATAAGCTTTTGCCAAAAATCGATTGGTGGCACTGCGTCTATCCCATGGAAAGCTAAAGAAATTGTTTCCATAAACTTTGTTACCCCAATTTGACAAAACAGCAGCTTCAGCTAAAATAAATTCAGCCGGAACACCGCTTTTACTTTCTGCTTCTAATGCATCGATGTAATACTTATATGTAAATTCTTGTGGAGTCATATTAACTAATTAAAGCCATTAATGCAGCTACCCACCAGAGCCATTTTGTTTTTGTTTTAGAAGTTTGTGGGCTTTGTATATTAGTATTGCCTTTGAATAATTCGTTAGTTACATCCGGTAGTATATCGGTACTGCGGAACCAGCCATAATTTGCACGGTCGCAATAGAGCAGGTGCGCACGGAGCCAAACTTGATTTCGTTTGGAATAATTGTCAATAACATATTCACCGGTAAGAATTCCGATTTGTCCTTCCTGTACGGTATATTCATGTCCATTTTGTTCAAGATATTCAAGATCAAAATATCTTTTTTGAAAGTTTACCCTGTATTTGCTGTCAAAATTAAGTTCCCGGATGCTTTTCTTGCTGTATGTGCGTATTCTCTCATTTACATGATAGCGAGGATATGCATAAGCAATTGCGTAAGTGCATTTGATAAATACACGTTCAAACTTTAATGAAGGATTTACTTTTTGTCCGTAATTTTTACCGTCCATGATTATTTATATTTTTCGAGTAAATTAGTTAGAAACATAAAACCGAGTATCCCGGCTATTCCGTATCCGATAGTTTTTATTGAGCCTGTCAAAGATGATCGAGTGTTTTTTCTTGCCAAGTCATCTATTTTTTTATTAAATTCCTTGGTGTTATCAGCATTTTCTTTTTTCAATTGCTCATAAACATCTTCTGGCAAGTTTTCAATTAGATCAGCTGTAAGCTGATCGGAGTAAACAATATCTTTTTTTGCTTCGCTGTGGTCGCCTCTGAAAATTAGATAAATAATACCGCTTATCAATGCTGTGATTACTACGGATCCAATAACATAAATAACTACCGGTGCGACACCGATTTTCGGATTATTCATGAAGTTTTGTAAATCATTTTGATATTTACTCCAGCTACCGGACTTTGTAACTTTAATTGAGTTTTTAAGAAAAACAGAGTTTAAAATCCGATTGGTGCGGTACTCATAATTGGATTGCAAGCGGTGTAAGGTCTTTCTTTTTGACTTTGGAACAGGGATACCTTTTTTATCATAAAGTGTTATTAAGCGAGCGCAAAGTAGGTTGTTTTCAATGATTCTGCGGTTTATATCCAGTAGTTCATTCATCATGGATTGAGCCCCTTTATTCTCAGTAATCTTATAGAGTCTATATTCTGCCGCACGGACATAACCGAATTGATACCAACCCAGCTCATCGGTACCTTGTAGATTTTCAAATTCAACTTGTACCAGAAAATCAGCGCCGTCTTTTTTATACCATCCGGTAGCATACCCAACTCTTATATCACTCTTGTTATATTGGATTCCTTTACCCATTTGGGGATAGCCAAGGAATATATGTGTGGGATTTGTGATTGAAATAACAGCTTGTCCTACGATGCTGCTATCATAAGCTCCAAATCTATCTGAATATAAATTATTATCAATCATATTATTTATTTTATCAAAAATCCTTTTGCCATGGTGTATGTGTTATCCTTTTTTTCAGCCATTTCAGCGAGTATCTCAATGATATTAATCATATCCGGTTCCACGGCTCCCCAGCGTTGTAAAGCTTTTGATAACCGTTCTTCATCAGTCATACCGTCCGTTGTGTCTGTATCTTCTTCCATACCGGCTACACCGATAACCGGTGCCTGCGGAATAATTTTTCCAACTGTATTTCCAAGAATAGTTCCAAGGTATGGTTCCAGCTTGTGTATAGCTCGTGCAAATGCCGTATCTTTCTCCAGCAGTTCAGTTTGCAGTTCTTTATTTTCAGCCTCCAAACGTTCTATTTTTACATCTTGCATGATTGACTTTCGTTCTTCGGCAAGCCTGCGGTCAAGTTCGCCGATTGCAATGTATCCTAGCCCCGGATTTGCCTGTCCTGAAATGGAAGCCTGCCCGGATGCAAGCGGCGCACTTTCCGGATTGTTCCGAAATTCTTCCGTAAATAACCCGCGCGTACTTTTGTAATCTTTGCGCGCTTTAACCAAAAAGCGGTTGCCACGGCAAAAGTCCATCACACGTCGGAAACGATTCTTTGCATCCTCGAAACTTTCATCTTCGCGGCTTTCAAAGATTTTTGAGTTTTCCCCCTCGCGGCTGCTCACTACGAAATGGGGCGTCTCGTTAACTTCGAGCCACTCTATCACTTTATCTACATTTTCAATCATTTTTGTAAAAGTTTAAAAAGTTTGAAAGTTTATCAAGTAAATACTTTAGTTTTGATATTCATTTGTTATCATCAATTACAGCATTAAAAAAGATAGATTTGCCGTAATTTTCCGGATTTGTAGTTTCGATATATGATTTTTGAAAATCAAAAGTGATATTCTGAAGCCGTAACGGATCATATGTGCCACGCTGGTAAAAATACTCCAATGGGACACGTTGGAAAAATTCGTTATTTTCTTTACAAAGTGTTAAATAACACGTCCAAGGATATGAAATTGTTTCATTCCCCATTGGTGTAAATGCCGGTTGTGAAAAGATAATATTCTGAAATAGTTTACCGTGTAAGTCTCGGTTTTCAGCAAAATATGTTTTTGCACCGGTTAGTTTTATTTCCATAGGATGAATTTGGGTACGATTTTTTTTCATACGCACTTTACACCAAATTTTCGGTTCATCAAACCAAAACGTAAAAAATAGTGTTCCGTTTCGTTCAGCTGCAGGAATGCGGCTTACATCTACAAATGAGTGTGGAAGGTCAACTATTTTATTGATAAAAAGCGGATCATTATCAAACTGTAATAAATGCACCGGAATACTCTTTATCAATTCATTTTGCGTATTCATTTCCTTTAGCGTCACAAAAGCAGTGTTTAGCCATAAATTCGGATGATAAACTGAAATGTGTTTTATGCGACGCCCACGGATATCTGCCACGTCCGGGAAAAATATTTTATTATCGATAGCCGTTATCGGCATTTCAACGCTGATTGCGCCGGATACTAATTTTTTCATAATTAATAAATAAATGTAACAGTTATCGGATGTTCAAGAGTGTTTTCTAATGGATCGGAAATAAAAAATGATTTTTCAAAATCAATTTTAATACCGTCAAATAGTATTTTTTTCCGACGATAATCATTTAAAAATGGTAACGGTAGATTTTCAATTCGTTCACCGTTTTTGCCAACAATATCTAAATATCCGCAGTGCATATTATCATAGTCAAGATTAGTCATAATACGCTTAATAGGATGATTTGACAACGTACGATCTACATAGTCGCTTAATTTAAATTTATAGCCTTGTATGTCACTTTTAAGTAGAATTGTAAATGAGCCGTTTGTTTCATCACTCCATTTATTAAATCGGCGTGTTTGATAAAATATATAAATAAGTAGCAATACGTTATCTGAATTACTCATATTTTTATAACTGATAAATGAGTTTTCAAAATCAATTTTTTCATTGATATACATATCCATATATTCATCTTGTTCTGCAGGAGAGACTATATTTATCAAATTAAAATCATGCATCAATAAATTTCTATTTTTATCTTTCAAATTTAGAAACATAGATAGATATTGAATTTCACTTGTACTCACCAGTTTTTCAGTCATATTAAAAGGTGAATAAACAATCTGATCTCCTTCACTTGAATAGCCGAGAATACCGTTAATTTTACGTCCGTCAATTTTAAGATGATCAAGCGTAAAACGGTAACTGTCTTTGTGCATGTGAAACGGCATGCAAAGCGCGTTTTGAATAATCATACTAATAATGAGTTTGAAGTAAAAAATCGGCGGCGTATATAACTCACTAAAGTGTGCCGCCGATTTTTCCACTGCTTATGAACGATTGATTAGATTACGCTACGATACGGATTGTCACTCGTTTTATATTTGTCGTTAGTTGCACCTTCGTACAGCCAGCCTTCAAATATTAAAACAATGAAGCTATCTGCGCCGTCTTCTGCACTTAAATCCGTATTGGCATTTGCCGGGAATTCAAGCTGGATGCGGTGATCTTGCGTACCTGCCAGTGCAATTTCTTCAGGCAGTTCAACTAAGATATCTGCTTGGTTGAATTGCGGAAGCGCGGTGTCTGATGCCTGTACTTCTGGAATGGTCAAAAATTCCGCAGTAGGGAATGCACTGTAGTTAACCTGCTGCCCGGTCTTCAAGCTGATAGCGCCGTTGTACATTGCAAAAGCATGATGTCCGGTAGCTGTAGCCAAACCTTTCAAGCCGCCAGCAAGTGCCGCAGTACCTTTAATTACAGGATAGCTATAAAGTGGTGCATGTCCCGGCATAGCAGGATCTTCAACCATTAATGCTAATCCGATTGCGCGAACGATAAATAAATCATTGCGTTTAAGCGTTTTTTCAGAAATTCGTTTTACTTCTTTTTTCAAATCGAAGTCATAAACGCCTTTACCTTTCACGGTCGGCACTTCGATACGAAGTTGTGCCGTTTGTGCGGCAATGCCTTGTTTGCCGTAATAGCGATTCCCTTTATCGAATCGCTCACGGTTAAATTGAATATTACGTGTAGATTTCATTTAATTTTTTTTTACATGATTGTTACTGTACTGTTTTTACGTTGTTTGGATTTTTTTTTTCATTCGGTACACCTGCATACACTTCGCGAGCAGGTTGCCAATTACTACCGATAGTATGTAAGCCCGGAAGCATTCCTAATCCAGAAGTGGCAGGAACGGTATTAAATCCGAGTTTGCCGGCAATGTTGTTACGTTCCGCAAGGCGGTAAGCACCAACTGCCGTGAGAGCATTTCCAACTATATCCATAGTCGGACCTTTAACTACTTCCGGGAGTACCACACCTAAACCAATCATGCCGTAATCGGCATATTCCGGTTTTTTAAGGTCTATAGCTTCAGCCACGACATGTGCGGCTACTCCGGTTGCGCCCGTTGTAAGGGCGTCCATTGCAACTTTTTGATAGTTGACTTTTGATGTTCTTCTTCTTGCCATGATTTTGTCTCCTTTCTATTTACCTAAATCCGGCAATTTTTTTTGAAAGCTCTTCACTGCGTTTGTTTAATCTAGCACGTCGAGCGTTTTCTTTTTTTACTTCAGCTGCACGTCTAAGCCAGTTTTCTTTTACTTCAACAGAAGCAGATGCTTTAGGCTTTTTAGGCAACTTTTTCATTTTGAGTTTTGCCATTTTATAAAAAATTTATTGTGTTAGTAATAAAAAATAATCTATTGTTGGTAAAGTTATTTTCTGCGTTTATTTGTTTTTTTAGTAGCATTAAATAGATAATATACTATTGCACCTGCAGCTAATACCGGTATTACGCTGCTCATTCCGGATTGACTGGATGCAGAGTCTGGAATATAAGTAGGACGATTTCCAAAAGTCCAATCATCAGATTTTGGGCTGTAAATACCAGGGTCTTTGTAAGACCCGAATATCTTTTGTAAAAGAGCTACAAGCCATTCTATTACATCCTTAATATCTTTCCAGATGTTTTTCTTTTTACTACCGGTATCATCAGCAACGGTTACAGACATTGACTCCACAGCTTTTGCAGCTTCTAAATCATCTTCAATAGCTCCAATTCCTGCCGGTTTGGCTGATACGGAATAAATGGATTGAAGTATTTGCTGGGGTGTTTTACCGTATCGATTGATAATACCAGAATAAACAGCATCAACAAGTTGTTTAAATGTATATTCAGTGTTTTTTCTGTATAGTTTTGTAAGTTCATTAAGTTGATCAGCTTTTTTCCGTTTTATTTGATTGGAAACACTTGCATTATCTGCTACAAAAATGTAGAGAAAATTAATTGCTGATTTTTGTAATTTAGAAATATCCATATTTTAAAAACTCTTTTTTCTAATAAAAAACAAAGTTGCAAGTCCTGCAGCTGCTAATGAAAATTTATTGTTTGATTTAGTTGTATGTGCTGCTGTATTTAAATTTAGTGTGCTGTCCGTTGGTTTTATTTCTGGTATTGAAGTATTCCCAAAATCAACTTCAAAGTCTGAAAGTCCATTATTAATTTCTTCATCCGTAGGTTTTGGTCGCTTATTTCCAAACAATTCCCAAAGTAATTTTACAACCGAGAGAACGGCAGAAATAACTCCTAATACAGCAGTAACAGAACCGACTCCAGAAATTCGAAACTGTTTTAAATTTTTGCCGGATAAAAATTGTTCCGGTGTTTTTCCGGTTGTGCTTATAATTCCCGATCGCACTAAATTTGCTTGAATTGCGCTACTATTGTACCCGTCTGTTTCATCTACCCAGTCGTACACATTTTTTTGAATTTGTTTTTTTCTTAATACACGTACCGGATATTTATATTCCATTTTAGAAGGAATAAACGTATATATGTAATAGATGCCACTTTCTTTGATTTTTTTAGCAGCTTCTTGTCGTTTAGATATCCGACCTATACCGCTTATACTCTCTTCATAGTGAGCTAAGCAATTAGCATCAAGCCAAGCAAATAAATCAGCGTCGTAACTGAAATAGTCATATTTATAAATATGCTCCTGCAATGTGTTTTTTAGCATTGCCAGATTACGGCTGCGTGCTTCCAAATCGGTAAAAGAGTTATTAAATGCATGCTGTAATTTAAGTGCTGCAATGTGCCGGAACCAAGTTTCTAAATCATCTCTACCGGTTGTATTTTCACACGCATATATTGCTAATGAAAGCATATCTAATTGATTATAAATATTAGCAAGATCTTTTGTTGAATTTGCAATGCTGCTTTCAGATAATTTTAAATCCATAAATGAAAGCAAGTTCATTTTATGCTTGCTGTAATCATCCGGATTTTCGCCAAACCATAGATTTGTATTTATATTTCCGATTTGAATCGGCGTATGTTGGCGCTTTATGCCGGATAAATAATATATATCAGTACCTCTCATATCTGATTTGTAGGTATATTTCTCTTCTTTATTAAATTGTACCGGTCGTACTACCGGATCTAAAATTATTTTCTCACCATATTCTGAAATAGCTATTACATATACGTGTGTAGCTTCTTTTTTTCTATTAAAACTTACAAAGCGAAAAAAGTGGTCGATACCTAAAATACGCAAACAGGATGCTGAAAAAATACTCATGCTTTTACAATCACCTACGCCGTCCGCCAGCAATCGGGCAGGGGTTTTAACCCATTGTACACCCGCGGGATCTTCCTTGTACCGAACATTTTTTACAATGAAATCAAAAATATTTTTGCACGTATTACGTGCTGAACTATCTTTGAATTCTTGAGCCAGTCCGCTGACTTGCTTCCAGTCTTTGTTGTAAGTTTCCATTACCACGCTGACAATATCAGCCGTGTTTCCGGAAAGTTTTTTTATGGTGTTTTTATAATCAGCTCGCATCAGATATCAGATTTTCACGTTTAATTAATAAATTTTGCAATTGTATTAACTTGGCTGCTAAGCTTTCTATTCCGTGTAAACTGTATCTTGCTTTGCTCTCAATTTTTTCAGAACCATATTTTCGACGTATATCGTCCATATCCATACTACCGGTACTTCTTTTTTTCCACTCACCGGGATACCAGAACCACATTGTTTTTTTACGGTGAAATTTAAAGCCGGCTGCTTTTATTTGTTCTTTAACCGGATATGTATTTCCACTTATCCAAATCCATGTACCGACGATTTCAATATTTATTCCCGGTATGGTTATAATTGCATTAATAACATCACGATATACTTCAGATAAATGTTCTTCATTTATTTTTTCATCACTTGTAAAAGTACCATTTGCAAGTATGTAAGCTTGTAGCTTTTCGTATTCATTATTAAGTTCTTTGAAAGCTTCATTAGTGCCTCCGGTATCCGGATGATATTGTTTAGCAAGGCGGTAGTATTGTTTTTTAAGATCATCAATTGTAGTATCTGCAGACAAATTAAAATACTTTGATTTCACTGAACCAATACCGGTAACCGCAGTTGATTTTCCGCGTAAAATGAAAAATAATCCGGTGGCAATGCCGAGCGGTAATAGTAAATTTGTATTTTTCTTTTTTGCCATATTTAACATTTAATTGATAACTGTAGTTTTCCCTTTTTTTGGATTAATTATTTCAATAATATCATCCATGGTCCAAGTTACGGTAAGCGGATACGATGCATTATTTGCCGTAACCTTTCCGGATATTTCAAAAACAAATTGCGTTTGCATATTTAGAATCATGTTCCAAATTTCAGCACCAACCTGTGATTTTTTAATATCAACCAATATTGTCAGATACTCGGTGCTGTTACCAAGTATTAGTAAATTATAATTATGCGTTAGCATCCCGATAAGCTTATTGTTCAGCGTTATGCTTGCATTAATTTTTTGTAGAAGTACATCTGTTTTTGAGCTGTTTTTTGCGCGTACGGTAACGGCAGTTTTTATTACATCAGCTTCAACTTTTCTTACGTCGAACGTAAAAAAAGAAAACTCCAATTTCAGCAATGCTGCAACTGTAGGTACATGTCTAAATGCTAAATAAACGGCTCCGACTATGATAATCGCGGGGATGTAATTCATTTTTGTGAACAATAATTAATACGTTCACAAATTTAGGAAAGCAAAAAAAAATCCCTGCAAGTTTTGCAAGGATTGGCAATTTTGGAAATTTTGAAAGTATTTTATTTAATCGTATATATTAATCGGAAAGGACTCCGATTGTTTCAAGTACAAAATCTATTCCGTTTTAACACCATAGTATTCTTTAATTTTTTCAAGTGGTACCTTTTTTGGTTTTTGAATATTAAACGCATCACGCACCTGTTGTATATACCGAGATGCCGTGCTTGCTGATATTTGATATTCAAATAGACTACGAACGTTTTTTATTGTTGCAAATTTCATTATAGTTGTTTAACCGGTGCAGAATAAAGGTAACTGTATTTTGCTTAAAAAGAAACCGT
>JAAZLH010000308.1 GCA_012799415.1 Candidatus Epulonipiscium sp.
AGCATTTGCCCTGTCATGTAGGGGTTAGGCTCTTCCAATAAAAATCTCATATATGGTTCCGGGTTTATTTTCATACCATCAGGGCCGTTTCTGATGTGTTTTCCTACTGCCTTGCCTATTGCCCTGGCCTTGGGTCTTATTGCAGACCTGACTATGTCTGATTGATATATATTTCCATTCCAAGCATAAAAACCACTGCCCTCGTCAGTTATCATCCTGTATTTCGACACTGTAATTGTCCTGCCTATGAAATTCTTAAATTTATTAATTATCCCCAATATATATCACCCCCTTAAATCATGTTAATATAGTCTTCATAGTGTTTTTCTAGTATTACATAAGAATTGAGTAAGCCTGCGAACCCATCTATTCTTTTTCTCTGATTTTTGCCTTTAGTTGGCTGTATGTTGTCATTCTTATCTATATCCACCGCTACATTAGAGAGGTTCCATTTTAGGATTGGCGAATTATTATAATTAATTTTGTTGGCTGCTAAATCAGCACCTAGGCTTTTCATGGGCCCGGATAATGTTTTTTTACCTTGGATAACCGGTTCCATACTATTTGCCCCAAAATAGCCTTTCATCTCTTCCACAAAATAGGTAGCAGACCAGCTATCGTAACCTATCCAGGGTAAATAAATGTCATATTCATTTTGTACTTTTAAAAACCACTCTGTAACAAATTTATAATGCACCTTGTTACCTGGTGTTGTTTGGAGTAATCCCTGTTCTTTCCAAATATCATAAGGTACTTTATCCTCTTTTACCCTGAGTTCCAATAAATCCTCGGGCAACCAATACATCTGCATTACATAAATTGTGGGATCATCAGGCACCATAAAAATAACAGTGGCATTAGTTAAATCAGTTGTACTAGATAAATCCACGCCTCCAATTCCATAGCGTGGTTTCATTTTATCAAGTTCATATGTTGCCATATTGTTAAGGTCTTCAAAAGATAACCATGATTCTGTAGATGTTTCCCGAATATTAAAATCCTTGCATAATAAGTTTTTAACCAATAAGGGATTAGCTTTAGCTTTTTCTACTTCGCTTTGTAAGATATCAAGGTTTTTAATGGTGTCAAGCCCGGGGTTAGCCTTTATCCACATATCAGGATCTGTCCACTCTGCTCTTTTGTCTAGTTCGTATATAAAAGCTATAGTTCTTTCGTCTTTATAGCCATTGGGATCGTTATACCCATTTATTATTAATTCACATTCGTCATAAACAATATCGTATATATCTTCCCTAATAGTCCCAGCTGTTGAGGTTATAAAAATAAGAGGTTGTTTTCTTGCGGAAACACCTCTTGCCAATATATCGTATAGCTCAAGCCCATTTTTCCATTGATGAATTTCGTCAAGTAGGGCACAATGAATATTTAGTCCATCAAGGGTGTTGTAATCGCTACTCAGAGGCTTGAATGTACCGAAATTAAAAGCCTTACTCGATAACTCGCTCACTAATACTTTTATTCTTTTTCTGAGAGCTGGACTCATTTTTACCATAGCACCGGCAGCTTCCCATATCTTTTTGGCCTGATCTCTGGTAGTAGCAGCACTTACTATTTCGGGACCCATTTCCCCATCTGCTATTTGCATATATAACCCCACAGCGCTTGCTAGTAGTGATTTGCCGTTCTTTTTTCCAACAATCCATATGGCCCTCCGATATTTTCTGTATCCGTCGTTATCTACAAATCCGAATATAGTTGCTATCATTGCTCTTTGCCATGTTTCTAGTTTTATCTTTTGGCCGCCTAACTCGCCTTGGGAGTGTCTGCAATATTCTTCTATGAAATAAATGGCATGCTTGGCTTTTAATTCGTCATATTGCCATATGCCGGGATTGTTGATATCGTTTATGATTTTCTCATAGGTTCTATATATTTTCTTGCAAACAACCACTCTGCCAGACTGTACATCTTCCCAATACTGGAGTATAGGGTTCATTTCATCTTCAAGAATTCGTCAAAGCCGTCATCTTCTTTCTTGCTATCAGGTTTTGGGATAAGATCACCTAATTGCTTGATGATGCTTTGGTAGTTTTTGTTCATGGTATTATATAGTCTGGCAACCGGCCTTTCCCTTTCATATGGATCTGTCTTCTCGGATTGGGTAAACATTTCAGTGATTCCGTTTTCTAGGATGTCCAGCTCCCAATCTTCCAAGGTGATTCGCATATATGCAGCCCTTTGGACTAATCCCTCTATAATTGCCTTGTTTTCTTTATCTATGTTTTTATAAATTCTTTTAAGTCTGCGCACCTCTTTCTTTATTCGTTCATCTACTGTCAGTTCTTTCTTTTTAGCCACATATATCACCTCACTTTTTAGGTAGGGGGGTCACGCGAAACGGCTGTATGTTGTACGAACCTGGACACGTGGTATCCACACAGCGATTTTACATTTTTTCAATGGGGGGGCTATCCATAGTCACTGTTGGGCACCGGTACCAGGTCGCCTTCCTCATTGAACATAACATCTTCCCTCAATGGACTGTA
>JAAZLH010000309.1 GCA_012799415.1 Candidatus Epulonipiscium sp.
AAAACAAAGATCATATGATGAATCCACCAAAAAAGGATCAAATCAAGGAGGGTATTTATGTTTGGAGAATATGAAATTAAAAAACAAATTTGTGAAATCGGAAAGCGAATTTATAATCAGGGTTTTGTAGCTGCTAATGATGGGAATATTACAGTGAAAATTTCTGATAATGAAGTTATTGCTACACCCACAGGGATTAGTAAAGGATTTATGACCCCTGAAATGTTAGTGAAAACAGATATGAATGGAAAAGTGCTAGAGTCTTATGGATCTTATCGTCCTTCTTCAGAATTAAAGATGCACCTTCGCGTTTATAAAGAAAGACCAGATGTGAAATCTGTTGTTCATGCTCATCCACCTTATGCAACCAGTTTTGCTATTGCAGGTATTCCTCTTACACAACCAATTATGCCAGAAGCGGTTATTGCCCTTGGTTGTGTGCCAATTGCAGCCTATGGTACTCCTTCAACAGAAGAAATTCCAGATGCCGTATCTCAATATTTACAGCACTATGATGCAGTTTTATTAGAGAATCATGGAGCTTTATCTTATTCAGATAGTTTATTGAATGCATATCATAAGATGGAGTCATTAGAATTTTATGCCAAACTACTTTTCATTTCTAAGCATTTAGGAGGACCACAAGAACTAAGTAACCAACAAGTACAGCGATTATATCAATTACGAACAGAGATGGGGATTGCAGGAAAGCACCCAGCAGATCTTTGTAGTAATTTAGGAAATACAAGCGGTGGATGTGGATGTTCTTCTTCAACAAAATCTGCACCCGCGCCTACAGAGCCAGAAAATATGGATCAATTGGTAGCTCAAATTACAAAAAGAATTTTAGCAGAATTAAAAGACGGATCTAAATGATAGCCCATTGAGGTGAAAGAAATATGAAACGTTCAAAACGATTTAAAGTATTAGAGGAGAGGCCAGTAAATCAGGATGGTTTTATTCATGAATGGCCAGAAAAAGGATTTATTGCTATGGCAAGCCCTTATGATCCATCACCTAGTATTCAGATACAAGAAGGAAAGGTGACGGAGATGGATGGAAAGTCCAGAGAAGATTTTGATTTTATCGATGAATTCATTGCGGATTATGCTATCCATAAAGAAAGGGCTCTTCAAATGATGGCTCTCTCCTCCCTTGAAATTGCACGGTATTTAGTAGATATTCATGTACCCCGAGAAAAAATTGTTGAGATCGTATCAGGATTGACACCAGCTAAGATTGTAGAAGTGGTAAACCATCTCAATGTAGTTGAGATGATGATGGCTATGCAAAAAATGCGAGCCAGGCAAAGCCCGGCTAATCAAGCTCATATTACAAATTTACAAGATCATCCTGTGCAAATTGCGGCAGATGCAGCAGAAGGAGCCTTGCGGGGGTTTCGTGAAGAAGAAACTACAGTGGGGATTGCTAGATATGCGCCTTTTAATGCCATTGCTTTGTTAATTGGTTCCCAAGTGGGCAAAAAAGGGGTGCTTACTCAATGTGCAGTAGAAGAAGCGACGGAATTAGAGCTGGGAATTCGTGGACTCACCACTTATGCAGAGACCATTTCCGTTTATGGAACAGAACAAGTTTTTATAGATGGAGATGATACTCCTTATTCTAAAGCATTTTTAGCATCAGCTTATGCGTCTCGTGGACTTAAAATGCGCTTTACTTCGGGAACAGGTGCAGAAGTTCTCATGGGAAATGCGGAAGGTAAATCCATGCTATATTTAGAAACACGTTGTATTATGGTAACAAAGGGGGCTGGAGCCCAAGGGCTTCAAAATGGATCTGTTAGCTGCATTGCTATACCAGCCTCCGTACCATCGGGGATTCGAGCTGTATTGGCTGAGAACCTGATTGCATCTATGTTAGATTTGGAAGTAGCCTCTTCCAACGATCAAACCTTCTCTCATTCTGATATTCGGAGAACAGCACGAACCATGATGCAATTTTTGCCTGGTACGGATTTTATTTTTTCAGGATATAGTGGTACACCGAATTATGATAATATGTTTGCAGGAGCCAATTTTGATGCAGAAGATTTTGATGATTATAATGTATTGCAAAGGGATTTAATGGTGGACGGTGGCCTTCGTCCTGTAAAAGAAGATGAAGTGATACAGGTACGCAGAAAAGCAGGTAAGGTGTTACAAGCTGTTTTTAGAGAATTGGATCTTGGCATCATTACGGAAGAAGAAATCGAAGCGGCGGCCTATGCTCATGGTAGCCATGATATGCCTAAACGAGATGTAGTGCAAGATTTAGCAGCTATTGATGATATGATGAAACGAGGCATTACAGGGATTGATATTGTAAGGGCTTTGGTTCAGGGAGGTTATGATGATGTAGCAGATAGTGTGCTACAGATGCTAAAGCAAAGAATTACAGGAGATTATTTGCATACATCTTCGATTTTAACAGAAGATTTTGAAGTGATTAGTGCTATCAA
>JAAZLH010000310.1 GCA_012799415.1 Candidatus Epulonipiscium sp.
TAACAGAAAAGGCTCAAGATAAATTTCAATATGAATATGACGATATTAAGGGGTTGCGTTTCCCTGATTTAGCAACTTTTGCAGGAATGGAAACATACTTTGATTTTGCTGATGCCTATGTCAATAACACTTTACAGGATGATGATTATTGTGTTGCAGTTATGGCTGGAAAAATGACTTTATCGGACGTCAAAGAAATAAATCCTAAATATTATTTAGACAACCTTACGAAGCTTGAAAAAGCAAGACACGCCTATATTAATAGTTTACCTACACCTGATATTTTATTTAATTTTTATGTTGGTCCTGCAAGGGGTGAGCAAGGAGGTCGAATAGGAAAAGGTATAATAAGCGATATGCTTGCATTATCTCATTTAAAATCTATGTTTCCAGATGTTGATTTTAATGGAATGTCCCGTGACACTTTAACAAGACAAGGTTATATCTATTATGCTGGAGGGGATAATGTCGCCTTGCAAGATTATGATGGTCAACCTATTATAATTTGGGATGATATAACAAGCGATAATTTACTAAAAACATTTGGTGGTTCAAGTAGGTTATTCTCGGCTTTAGACACTTATCCGAAACCTATTGCTTTAAATATAAAATACGGGAGAATATACCTAAAAAATAGAATTAATATTTTTAATGGAATTAAACCTTATGATGAATTTATTAGGGGTCTATGCAGGGAAGAAATCAAAAGGTTTAGCCAGAGAGTAGACGGGATAGTTGCTGATTATGAATATACAGACCAAGCTCAAGCAAGGGGTCGAATACCTTTCTTTATGTCTATTACGCCTGATTATATTACAGCAGAGGCTCAATTAGAATATTGGTTAGGCTCAAAAGAACATAATATACAAAAAATGTATGAAAATGTTGCTATTGATGTTGCAAAGGCAAGTTTAGAATATGAGCATTGCGACGTGATAGGCGAACCATATTTAGAGGCTGAAGCAAAAATTATAGAACATAATGAATCTAAGAAAAATGAAAAAACAAAGAAACTTGAGTTTAGAGAGATTAAAGATATAGATAAATTTAAACGAAAATTAGAGATTAAAAAAGCTGATGAAGCTAGAAAAAAAGAGCTTGAAAAACGAGGTATAAAACTTATAAGTTTACAAGACCAAGGGATTGAATATCAATAAATCTTTTAGGCTTTTATCTTTTGAATGACCCCGTAGGGCTCAAGGAAGTTTGCTTGCAAACTGTATTGAGCTACATATTACCTTATAATAATCGTCAACGAAGGGAGAATTACATGGAATACACGATAAGCTTTGACGCTTCATTAAAGATAAAAAAAGGACAAGAAAAAGGTTATATAAATCATTTAGCAAGAGATGTTTTTGACAAAGAAAATGGATATAGTTTACAACATAGCAATGAAAATATTAACAGCAAATTGACGAATGAAAACCAAACATTTGTGAATGACGGAAATGGTGGCTTCAAAGAAATGGAATCTATAAAAGAGGCTACAGATTATTTAGACAAAAGATTAGGTACAGTGAAAAAAAAGCTAAGAAAAGATGCAGTTATTGCAAGACCTCTAGTTATTCAACTGGATAAGGCGTACGTTGAAAAGTATGGTGAAAGCGGTGTTATTAACGGGCTTAATTATGCTTTTGATTGGGTTACTACTGAATTTGGTGTTGACAACATTGTTTGTGCTTCGTTGCACATGGATGAAACCAATCCCCATATGCACATTATGTTTACACCGGTTACAGAAGACGGTAGATTGTCCCAAACCGATTGGTTTAAGAGTCCTGCAACGCTTAGGAAGCAACATGATGATTTAAGAAAACATATGCAAGACAATGATTATAACGCAACGAATCAAAGGGTTACAGGTGGTCGTAAGGGTTTACCTATTACAGAATACAAAATGTTTATGACAATGCAAGATAAAATAACAGAGTTAGTAGATAGAGAGCTTGAGTTAGTGGATAAGGAAATAGCCTTAAAAGGCCGTAAAATCGATTTAGACGAACGTACTAAGGAATTAGATACCCTTGCCTTAGAAATCGAATTAAAAGGCAAGGAAAAGGCTCAGCGGGTCGTAGACGAGGCTGAGAAAAGAGCAGAGGCAATATTAAGAGATGCTCAGCAAAGAGCAGACGATATTGAAGAAAAGGCAAAAATGGATGCTAAAAGATTAAGAGCAGGGGCTACAGCATTAGGTAACAAGACTAATAACATAGCAAATAACGCAAACGAAATGATACAACAAAGTAAAAGAGGAAGGGACGCAGAGATGCGATTTGGAGATTTATTTTAAATAACAATAAACAATATCCATGTATTCCCCTGTAATTCTCTTATATTAATCATTAATGGGTGTTAAGGAGGCTTTTCCCTTAACACCCATTAATGATTCTAAGGTCGGCTTTTCCGACCTTATAGGTTTTACACAGTTGAATAATTAAAGAATAATTAAAAATTGAAAAGTCCGTGCATTTTATCAAATGGCTTAAAATAGGGGTTTTACAAGGGTATTAATTAAAACATTAATAGGGAATTAATAAAATACTCGGTTATATTTTAGTATTTTGAAAAATAACCGTGTATTTTTTAAGTATATCTCAAAAAAACTTTTATAAAAAGACCGTGCAATCCGTGCATTTTTTCATTTTTACACTCAACAAATGGCTATTATTCAACATTCCGGTATCACCAAGGGCTTGTTGGTGATACCGTGCATCAACCGTGCATAACCGTGCATGAAAAAACA
>JAAZLH010000444.1 GCA_012799415.1 Candidatus Epulonipiscium sp.
AATGATGATGAAAAAGGACAGAGAGAAGATAAACAAGATATTACTCAAGATTCTTCTGTAAGTAATAATAAGGTGCCAAAAAACAATAGGTATTTTTTGATAGAAGCAGGGGTGGGGATTGACGAAAAACCTGAAGCATATACCCATTTATATGCTAACAATTTAGTACCAAAATATCATCCTAGAATAAAGCTCAGAGGGAAGATCGATTCTTTGGAAGCACATATCATAATCACACAAACAAAAGCCAAAAAACGCAAAATGGAAAACATGGTAAAAGACCTAGAAGACATTTTGACATTAGCTAGAAACATCTTAAGAGCTGAGGTTTTATCAGAGACGTTGGAGGAATTTACTTTAATCGGTCTTACAGAACAGGAAATAAGGGAAATATCCCATAATCCCAAAAAAACTCTAGGTATACCCCATTTCATGCCTACACATGAGATGGGAGAAATGATGGCAGAGCTAAACCTTGTGAGAACACAGGTTAGAGAAACAGAACTTGCTGCTGTTGAAGCCTTTTTCAATCCCACAAAAGGCCTTCAACGAGAGGATATAGTAAAAGCATTAAATCGGATGAGTAGCGCTGTATATGTGATAATGTGTCGATTAAAAGCCGGCAAATATGAAAACCAGGGGTTTAAACTATGAAAAAGGACGAATTAATAAACATCATTGTAGAGGAAATTATTGCCCGGCAAACCAGAATACCCGTTCCCGTAACTATATCCAACAGACATGTCCATATAGATGAACAGGCGAGAAAGATTCTTTTCGGAGAAAATACTCTTAAGGTAAAAAGGTTTTTAGGGCAACCAGGTGAATTTGCAGCTGAAGAAACGGTAAGAGTTATTGGACCAAAAGGTCATTTTGATAAAGTAAGGATAATTGGTCCTGAGCGAAAAGCGTGTCAAGTAGAACTGTCGGTAGGAGATTGTTTTCACCTTGGAATAGAACCAATTGTGAGAGATTCCGGTAAATGTGAAGGCACTCCAGGCATATATCTTATGGGACCTTGTGGAGCAGTACAGCTAAAACAGGGAGTTATTGTAGCTAAGCGGCATATACATATGACTCCGGCAGATGCCAAAAAGTTCGGTGTAAAAGACAATCAGATGGTTAGGATCAGATTCAACAAGGGAATTCGTCGTGGGATATTAGGTGATGTGCTTATAAGAGTCAGCGAAAGCTATGCACTTGAATGTCATCTAGATATAGAAGAAGCTAATGCATTAGGTATAAAAAACAATGATATGGTATACATGGAGACGGGAGGGATCTAAGCTATGTTTTCAATGAACGAGGCTGATGATATTATTTATAGATTGGAAAAAAGCATGATTTCCCCAAGAAACGCCGTAGGAGAGCTTTATACAGGGATCGACCTAGGCACTGCTTATATGGTCCTTACTATCGTAGATTCTATGGGAAATCCGGTTGCCGGAGCTTATCGTTTTGCTCAGGTAGTGCGGGATGGAGTGGTTGTAGACTTTACCGGAGCTACAAGGATACTTCGGGAACTTAAAACTGAGATTGAACAAAGTTTAGGTAGGGAGCTGATAAAAGGAGCGGGGGCTTTTCCGCCTAATACGGGCAAAAGTACAGTAAAGTCCCATTTTTATGTGTGTGAAGGTGCCGGTTTTGATGTAATAAATATGGTGGATGAACCCACTGCCGCCAATAACGTGCTCAAAATTACAAACGGTGCCGTGGTTGATATAGGCGGTGGGACAACAGGTATCGCCGTTATACAGGATGGTGAAGTAGTTTATACCGCCGATGAACCTACTGGTGGGACTCATTTTTCCCTTGTTATCGCTGGTGCCAAAAAAATATCTTTTGAAGAGGCAGAAGAATATAAAAAGCATCGAAAGAACCAAAGTGAAGTAATGCTTATGGTAAAACCGGTAATTCAAAAAGTGGCAAGTATTATTAAAAATCAGATTAAGGATTTTAAAATATCCAGTGTCTATTTGGTAGGGGGAACATGCTGTCTTGAAGGCATTGAAAAGGTTATAGAGAGGGAATTGGAAATCCCTACTTTTAAACCCCGTGACCCCTTGCTTGTAACGCCTTTGGGGATAGCCTTAAGTTGTCTGGGGGTGAAAAGCATTGAATCAAGAAGTGTTGAAGCCTATTATTGATACCATTACTAGAGAAGTAATAAAAAGACTAAAAGATCGAATAAATGAACAAAAAGAGCAGAAGAAAAAACTTCTCTTAGTCTTTACCGGTGGCACTGGCAATTTCGATAAAGTAATGTCTCAATTAATAACCCTTTCTCAAGAATACCACTTTTTAGCTCTTTTTACACCAGCATTTGAAAAAGCTATCGGTAGAGAAAAAGTAAGGCAGGATATAGAATTTGAAGATGTTTCAAAAGAAGGCTTATATGATGCTCTTTCAAAAATCGATACAGTAATATTTCCAACACTTACTCAAAACACTGCTGTCAAAGCATCAATAGGAATAAGAGATTCATTAGGTAGCGAGGCCTTAGCCTGTGGCCTCTTGCTTAAAAAGAAGGTTATCGCTGTTACTGACTCCATCCCGTTAAGATCCATGCCTGTTGCTTATGGGCGGATGGTTGGAGAAATACTGAAGCGTTTAGAACAGCTTGGGGTATATATGTGTGAAGGAGAGGAATTATCTGAAATTCTGCTAAAGAGAAATGATTCTGTATCTATAAAGCAAGCTGTAAATACTACTGCAGCAAAAGAAAGCGTTTCATCAGAAAAATTGACACAAACCGAAGCTTTCGTTTTCGAAGAAAAAAATCCCGTTACTGCAGATGTAATATATAAAGCTGCTCTAGAGGGTTATGAAAGAATAATACTCAAACCAAAGACCATAGTTACACCAATGGCAAAAGACACTGCAAAAGACAAGAAAATAACCATTGAATGGGCGGTGAACTAAGTGAAAATATGCAAGGTTAAAGGTAATGTTTGGGCTACTCGAAAAGAGGCTGCATTAAAAGGTCAGAAGTTTTTGATAGTGGTAAGAATAGATGAAGGTCAAAAGGAAATCGGACCGCCCTTTGTGGCAGTGGACAATATTGGAGCCGGTGTAGGTGAGCTTGTGATAGTTACCGCTGGTAGTTCTGCCAGGAAAGCATCAGATGAATCATTACCGGTAGATGCAGCAGTTGTAGGTATTATAGATTCAATGGATATAGATTCAGGCAGCTAGGAGATGGTGGATTTGGAAGTTAGGGAAAGATTGAGGGAAATGGGTGTAGTAGGGGCTGGTGGAGCAGGATTTCCCACATATGCAAAACTTAAAAGACAAGGCATTGATTACTATATAGCTAATGGTGCAGAATGTGAACCACTTTTGGATGTAGATAAGGAAATCATGGCACGTTTTCCGGATAAGGTTTTAAAAGGTCTAAATCATCTAAAAAACTATACTGGAGCACATAAGGCTGTA
>JAAZLH010000311.1 GCA_012799415.1 Candidatus Epulonipiscium sp.
ATAGATTACCAAAAATATAGAGGGCCCATCGTGCAGGGTTTTATAAAGGCGGCTAAAATACTTTTTGAAAACCACATCTTTACTGCCCGGGATTTACCCTATAATACACAGCTGATTCCTCTAGCAACTATTTTAGCGACATTGGGTGACAAAATTGATAATGTAGGGAATAAGAGGAAGCTGATGCAGTGGTATTGGTGCGGCGTCTTTGGTGAACTTTACGGTTCTGCCAACGAATCCCGCTATGCCCTTGATTTGCCCCAAGTAGTCAATTGGATTGAAAATGATGGGCCCGAACCTAAAACGGTTTATGATGCAAACTTTTCCCCATCTCGGTTGCACACTTTAAGGACCAGAAATAGCGCAGCTTATAAGGGGATTTATGCTTTGCTTATGGATGACGAAACAAAGGATTGGCTCTCGGCTACAAAGATTGATATTAGCACATATTTTGCGGAATCTATCGATGTTCACCATATTTTTCCGGTTGCTTGGTGTGTAAAAAACAACATCAAAAAAGATGATTATAACTGCATTATAAACAAAACACCTTTGTCTAGCCGTACAAACCGAATTGTGGGTGGTCAGGCTCCAAGCAAGTATCTAGGAAGGTTGCAAAAACATGCAGGAGTAGATGATGAAGAATTTAACGATACACTAAAGTCCCATATTTTGACACCTGAATTTATCTACGCCGATGATTTTGAGGGCTTTTTTAATGACCGTAAGGAGAAAATATTGCAAAGAATCGAAAGGGCGATGAATAAATCCATACCTAGAGATGCGGTGCCGGCCGAGGATGGGACTTATATCGAGGAGGATGATGAGGAATAAACGCTTCATGAAGCAAAAAATTCATTCGTTGTTGCGGGGGTTGAGCTTTTGAACTAACCTCAAGTAGAACCACAACCCGCCCCGTGGGAAAGCAAGTAATTAAGCCCTTTTCCAGGGGCGGTGTTTTTGTGTTAGTAAGGGGTGTCTCCAAAAAAGTGGCATTTGGGCATATTTGCAAATTGATGACAGGCTATTGATTAACAATTCTGCGTTTTTTCGATTCAACTGCAAGTTGCAGTGATACCCTCTTCTACCCAATGGGTTTTGCTTGCAACGCAAATGCCTTAATTGATGAATTCATTGAAAGACATGGCCAAATATGGTATAAATACTACAAGGAGGGGTATTGTGAAGAAAGTATTAAAATATATCCCCGGCTTTAGGAGCGGGGTAACATGGAAGAAGGTTATAGCTAGCATATATTATATTTTAGCGGTGATTTTCGGGCTCATGATGGGTTTTGGGTATTTTTTATTAGCGATAGGATATTTTCTTTTAGTGTGCTCTATAGTGGATTTAATCTTGCATAAAAAGAAAAATATGCCCATCAAGCAACCGATTATAGCAATAGTAATAGCATTTGCATTGATGGTAACGGGATCTTCATTACCGGTTGAGGGACTTGATACTCAAACAACCAAAGAACCTGAAGAACAGGTAGCGACTACTGTGGAAGATGAACCAGAGGATATTGAAGAAGGGGAGATAGATGAAATTGAAGAACTTGAGGTGGCAGAGGAACCTGAAGAAATAGTAGAAGAACCTAAGGAAACATTATCACAACAAAATGCTGTTGGTAAGGCCAAGAGCTATCTTGATTATACATCTTTTTCAAAAAGCGGTTTAGTAGAACAGTTAGAGTACGAGGGGTTTAGTAACGAAGATGCTACCTACGCCGTGAATAAACTGGATGTTAACTGGAAAGAGCAGGCTGTTAAAAAGACTAATAGTTATTTAGATTATACATCTTTTTCTAGGGATGGTTTGATAAAACAACTATAATACGAAGGGTTTACCACAGAAGAGGCTACATATGCGGTAGACCAGATTGGGCTTTAAGCTGCCTGGAGCCAGCAGAGAGGCGAATTATTGAACTTCGTTACTTTAAGGGATTGCCCTGGGATGCGGTGGCGGCCTTGGGCGAACCTGTTTGCCCCCGGTCGTTTACCCGGGTGTTCGAGCGCATTATAAAGAAAGGCAGCCTTAATGTTACTTTCCATGGCTTACGGCATACTTTTGCGACAATGGCCCTTGAGCAGGGGGTTGATGTTAAAACAATCTAGGAGGCCCTGGGCCATCATAGCGCGGCCTTTACAATGGACGTTTATTCAAGCGTTACAGCTAAAATGAGAAAGGAAGCAACAGAACATGTTGGCGACCTGCTAGCTTCCCTTCTTAAACAATGACCCTGCAATGGATTTGCTGGCCTGGGAAAGTGTGCAGCTTTCCCAGGCGTTTTACCCTGGATAGTTATTTGGATTCTGTTTGTGCCTCTTACCATTCACTATAGCCAAAGCGAATAACACCCCAATAATGCGCACCATAGCTACCAATAAACCTTTTACATTACCGGAAAAGACATCAATTATCGCGACTAAAAAACCCAGACCAAACAATATAATAAAAAATGATATACTAATTATCCCTACGACGAATTTCTTTTTTGGTGCGATGGTTATTGCTACATAAGCTAATACTATTGGTTCTACTGCTTCTTGGGCTACCATTTTCATTGAATCCGTCAGAATAATTCCGCCGCCACCTATGTGACCAATTAGGGAAAGTAGTTGTGCTAACTCAAGTAACAATATAGAAATGAGGTTTGCAGCAAAAGCAGCAGGAAGCAAGCACACCCATCTAACCCAATCGGGCCAACTTGCGACAAATTTTTCCACATGCCTCCCCCTCCTGTATCAAGATGGGAAAGAGGTTATAGTTAGTCTAGATAGCTTAGGGTTTTAACTGATATTTTTGCTCCATAGTGTGTCATTAGTGTGTCAAACACTACCTTTTAAAGCTTCATCTGATTTGCTAAAAACCCCAAGAACCGCTAAGAATCAGGCTTTCTCTCTGGTGGGCCATCCAGGTTTCGAACCCGGGACACCCTGATTAAGAGTCAGGTGCTCTACCAGCTGAGCTAATGGCCCTTGCACAAAGAATTTTACTATAGGATGGGGAGAAAAACAAGGTCTTTTTG
>JAAZLH010000312.1 GCA_012799415.1 Candidatus Epulonipiscium sp.
GCGAATTGTCTACGTATCATGTAATCCATCAACATTTGCACGTGACCTCGTGATTTTAACAGAGGGTGGCTATAAGCTGAATAAAGTACAACCAGTCGACATGTTCCCGCAAACGAGCCATGTGGAGACAGTCGTATTGATGTCAAAAGTTGCACCCACTAAGTAAATAAAGTGTAGAAAATAAAGGCTTATTCATAGGCTATCGTTAAAAGGTATCGGTAGAGTTGAGTAAGCCTTGTTTTTTGCTGGAAAACTGGAGTAAGTGGAAACATATCAATAGACCAAAGTTGAGGCTAGGGGATGGATAACAAGAAAAAATGCACCCACTTGCACCCACCTAAAAATTTGATAATTGTAAAATAGCCTAATTAACATTATAATTTAATTGAAGAATGATTATACTAAAATATGGTGGAGAATCTCTATGAACGGAAGAAAAGATATAGCTGAAAATGCAACTGTAATACAGAAACAGAGAGTTATAAAAGATTATGCAGTTGGAATATACGCTCGTGTAAGTACAAGCCATAAAGCTCAAATGGATAGTTTATCGGCACAAGTATCGGGGTTGACGAGACTAGCAGCTGCACATAGAACATGGTTTGTTGCGGATGTTTTTATAGATGTTGCATCTGCTAAGACAGGCTCGACAAGATCAGAATTTAATAGAATGATAAATGAGTGCGAGCATGGGAATTTAGATATTATTCTTACTAAAAGTCTTAGCCGTTTTGGACGTGATGCTAAAGAAGGCTTAGAAGCTATTAGAAAAATTCGAGCAGCAGGGAAAAGAATTATCTTTGAGAAAGATAAGATAGATACAGAGACCGTTAAAGATGAACTCCTGATTAGCATAATTGAAGCATGTGACCAAGCAGAAAATGACTGGAGAAGTGAGAACATACGCATAGGCTTGAAATACAGAGCCGAGGTTGGAACATCAGGACTGTATAATAGAGTCTGTTATGGATATAAAAAAGATAAGAATGGAATGCTTATTATTGATGAAGAAGAGGCTAAGGTCGTTCGCTATATTTATGACTGGTATCTTGAAGGATATAGTATTGGTGGCATCATAGATAAACTGGCAGAAAAGAAGATAAAGACATCTAAAGGCAAAGAGCGATGGAGTAAAAGAGCAATTGAATCTACACTTATACGAGAAAAGTATACTGGGGATGTGGCAATTGCGGATTCCGGTGGATCTGACAATCGTTATTTGAATAAGAACCATCACGAAGGGATAATTTCAAAAGAGCAATTTGAAGCAGTTCAACTAGAAATGGAACTACGTAGTAATGTGGAAATTGGAGAAGATGGAAAAGTACGCAGAAAAAATAGAAAATATAGTTCAAAGAAAGGTAAACAGATCTGAAAAAATCGTATAAAAAAGGAGAAAGTAAATGCAATTAAAGATAAGTGATAGGGAATTTATTGAAGAATTGTACAATGAAATAAACCCGTATAAGATTTGTGATATATTTGACTTAAAATCAAAAACTTATAAAGAGGTTAAATTGATTTATTTTAATTTAGGGACAAATTCTTATCTTGAACCATTTAAAAATAAAATTTTAAATGGTTATAGTATTTTAGGTGTATCAGACTATGAAAAATCATATGTTTTTGATAACAAATATAAATCGAAAGAAAATAGAGTATTGGAAATAGGAAAAACGATAAACTTAGATTTAAATGTTTTGACATATCTAAAAAATATTGTAGCAGATCGAAAGCTAGAAGATGAACAGAATTTCATAGACTATTTAAAATATATTAAAGAATCAAATTATAATTTAAATATGTCTATTTCGTTGCTTGAAAGAATTAGCAAACCAATAGATCTAAAAGTTTGGTCAGATTATGTTTTGTCATTTGTAAAATATGAAACATTAGAGAATATTACAAAGGACTCTTTAAAAGATGATAAAATACTGCCAGAACCTAAATATAAATGGGCAAAAGAGATATTAGATTCATCTGAATATATGAATGAAAAATTTGATCAGTTTTATGTTGTTGCTTGTATTCTAAGTAAAGCTTTTATATTAAAAACTCAAAAGATGGATTCAAAGAGAAAATTTCTTGAATTATTAAATTATTCGCTAAATGAATTAAATATTTCCTGAATTATTCATAGCTCCTTGAAAGACTATGTTTTGGTTTGTTTTAAACAAAATAGACAATGTTTATCTGGAATCAGCAACGAAAATATCGAATTACTGAAATAAATACCCATTTTTGTTGCTGATTCCAGATAAACATTGTCTATTTTGTTTAAAACAAACCAAAACATAGTCTTTCAA
>JAAZLH010000313.1 GCA_012799415.1 Candidatus Epulonipiscium sp.
CGTTTGTTAACCATTCCTGGGACTGAATAGCAATAGGGTTAGTAATTCTTTTTATCATGGGCCGACTCCTTTATTCAGTGTCACAAATCAGGTGTTTTGTAGCACTTGTGCTGCGTACCTTGTCAATCAATCTTAAATCAATTATACTTAAAAATATAAAGTATCGCAAGTGCGACAAGGATGAGAGGTGTAGATATTATGCAGTCAGGTATGAAGAATAGAATCTACTATTTTTCAGGAACTGGAAATAGCATGAGAGTAGCAACTGTTATTGCACAAACGCTAGGAAATACTGAAATTATTTCTATGAGGTGCAATCCATCCGATGTTTCGGCTGCTGATTGGGATATAGTTGGATTTATTTTTCCAGTGTACCACTGGACAATATGCGAAGCCATACAGAAGTTTATTTCTGAATTGGAAATCAATCCTAATGCCTATATTTTTGCTGTTTCAACACCTAGTTTTATCAACGGGTTTTCTTTTGAAGTACTGGATAAATTGCTAAAAGAGAAAGGTGCAAGATTGCAATACGGAAAAAGGATATTTTCTGTTGCAAATCTCTGTATTGTCTATCCTCCATTTCCTTTTCCAAAACTGCGTGTTCCTGCAACAGAGCGAAAAATTGCAAAGGTATCCAGCATGATTCATAAGAAAGTGACGAACACTTATGCGAAAGCTGGATGGCTGACAAGGCTGATCTATCCAAAGATGATGCCGAAATATCTGGCTATACAAGCAGAAGTGGATAAAGGATTTTTTGTTTCCGATGATTGTATTTCCTGTGGGATTTGCTCAAAAATTTGCCCTAAGAAAAATATTACAATGGAGAACTTACATCCCGTATTTTTGCATAATTGCAGTTGCTGTATGGCGTGCGTTTCTTTCTGCCCGAAAAAAGCGATCAAATATCATTTACCACCGGAACAGCTTGAAAAAATCAATACACCGTTTATGCGCATGATGAAGCTTCCAGATAAAAGGAAACGGTATCATAATCCGTATATATCAGCGAATGATCTAATGATAGACAAGAAATATATTGACTAAGAGTATCAGCGTTTTCTCTACTTCATATTCGTGGGCTACTGCGGCCACTTCGGGAAATGGTGTCCGAAAAGGTTGAGAGTAAAGATTGAATTAGCTAAATTTTGATGAACAAAATGAACGAATGGATAAGAAGAATGAGGAGAATTCAAGTATTCATTTGTTGAAGATGATATTTATATACCTAGCTTAGGGTGTTTATGGGTGATGAGATAAATAAAAACTTGAGGAGGATTTATGATAATATCAAAAATAACTTCTAAGGATATACAAAGTGTGGCTCAATTAGCAAATATAATGTGGAGCAATAGCACAATTGAAGAATTAGAATCAGATTTCAAAGAGATTATGAAAGATAAGAATGTAGTTGTGTTTGTTGCAACTGAAAAAGAAGAGGTAGTCGGTTTTGCACAATGTCAACTGCGTTATGATTATGTAGAAGGAACTAATAGTAGCCCCGTTGGTTATTTAGAAGGGATTTTTATTAGGCAGGAGTGTAGACACAAAGGGTATGCAAAAGAACTTCTTAAGTATTGTGAGAAATGGTCTGTGGAAAAGGGTTGCAAAGAATTTGCAAGTGACTGTGAGTTAACAAATGAAACCAGCTTTAAATTTCACCTGAGTATGGGTTTTTCAGAAGCTAATAGGATTATTTGCTTTACAAAACAATTATAAGTTTCTAAATAAATATGATAACGCGTAAGAATAAGCTTTCTACTACGTTTATAGTACTTACGTAGATGATAAAGGATATACCGAAAGCGACACAAGACAGTATTAACAGAAACATTTCCCCTCTTTAATTTGATTAATTTATTGATAGAATTAGAGTGTACTTATATCAAAATTTCTTTCGTGTTTTTTAGTCAATTAACATGTTAGCAGTTTTGGTCAATAAGTGCTTTTTTTTGTGCAAAAAATGTTTAGGGATAAAAGTTGTACTTTATATCCCCAACATTTGGTATAGAACCCTTTTTTTGTAGCTAATTAATATTTATATAGAATTACTGTTTATCGCCCTATATCAAAGTTACTTACGATTTTCTAGCAATTAAGATTAACTTTAATAAAGTGAAAAATAATTAGCTTAAGCGAATGTTCATAATCTGATGATAAGGACTATGTTGAATAAAATCCATAAAAGCATTAAGTTTAGCTGTAGGCATCACAGATTAATGTAGATGATATTGGATAATTTGAGTGATGGCAAGGTTAAAATTAGAGAAAATGGAATTAGAAAGATAGGTTATAGGTTGATATGCTGGTAGCTGAATTATATAATATAGTGTATATGAATTGAATGGTGTGTACCAATATAAAATTGTGATTTATAAGTTTTTTACAGTTTAGAAGAAGCTTATAGATAAAGGAGGAAGAAATGAGAATTCATGAGATACTATATTTTTTTAAGACATATTTATTGTTAGGCATTATGGGGTTAGTTGCATTAACTGTGGTAGGTACTTTTAGTTATGTTGTTATATATAAAAAAATATTTAAAGGTAATAAGAAAATTTCTAAAAGGCAAATGATCTTGGGAGGACTTTTTATTATATATATGATAATGGTTTTTGGAGTTACATTTCTGAGTAGAGGTCCTAACTTCCGGGGAAGCATAAGTATACATTTTTTAAGCTCCTATAGAGAGGCCTGGAATAGCTTTAGTCTCCGTAGCTGGCAGTTTATTATTCTTAATATATTTATGTTTGTTCCCTTTGGATTTCTGTTACCATTATTAAATAAAAGGTTTCATAAATATTATAATACGTTGATTGCAGCTACGTTATTGACTATGTTCATAGAACTGTTTCAATTAGTGACAGGGATAGGGATTTTTGAAGTAGATGATATTTTTAACAATGTTTTAGGTGCTTTAATAGGATATGGGATCATAATGGCCTTATTATCAATCATTAAATCAGAAAAGAACAAAGGCTTAAAAAAAGGCTTAAAAGTGGTGGGATATCTATCACCATTGATGATTACTATTGCAATTTTTTTAAGCATATTCATGTACTATTACAATAAAGAATTAGGAAATATTGCTCAGGATTATATCTACAAGATAAATTTGAAAAATACAAATATAGAATTTAATTCTTCACTAAATGATAATAATGACCTAGTTCCAATATATAGGGCTCCTATATATACAAAGGATGAATCTAGGCAGTGGGTAAGTGACTTGTTTAATAATTTGGGTATTGATGGATCAAATTTAGAAATAGATGCCTATCATGAAAATGCAATATTTTGGAAAAGAGGAGAACCTACTTATAATATATGGTTCAACTATATAGGCGGAACATATAGTTTTACTGATTTTTCTCATTTTGATGATGGAGTAGAACCTATGAAAATCGAAGAGAACTTACTTCTAGAGGCTTTAAATGACTTTAGAATAAACATTCCTGAGGAAGCTGAGTTTTATATTGGAGATAATGGTCAATATCAATGGAAGGTAGCTAAATTTGTAAAGGGGGATATTCTTTTAGATGGCGTCATAACTTGTACCTATTTTAACGATAATACAGTCAAAGATTTAAGCAATAATTTGATAACATATCAAAAAATAAAAGATGTATCAATAAAAAGTGAGAAAGAAGCTTTTGAAGAGTTAATGTCTGGAAAATTTCGATATTATTACGGGGAAAATATAAAAGATATTATTATAGAAAATATAAGCCTTGAGTATATATTGGACACAAAAGGATTCTATCAGCCAGTATATTCTTTTACATCAATAATAGATGATAATGAATATTCTATCATCATACCAGCAATAGATTAAGTATTTGACTATTCTAAAAAAGAAGAAAAACACTATCTAAAATGAACTCCCAGAATGAAATTGGCTAAAATGCAGATGAGATTTTTCGAGGCCTACGATAAATTCCTTTTTGTCCATAATTAAACCATAATTGCTTTTTATAATAAGGCTATAGTTACAAAATAGCTAGTAAAAAGGAGGTATTTCTATGATGCACAGATATTTTAATAACGGTTATCATGGTAATGGTTTTTGCCCTAGTTTTGGAGTCTTTCATAATGGGGGGAGTATTATAGTGGGATTAGGTATAGTAATAACAATTGCTTTAGTTTTTTATCTTTTCGCCTATAATAATAAGAAAAAAAGGATATCTTCTGAAGCTTTAGAAAGTTTAAAGTTACAATATGTAAAAGGACAACTCTCAGAAGAAGAATATCTCAGAAGAAAAAGCTTAATAGACTTGTAAGCAGATAGTCATATTTGTTAGTATATTTGAAGTTTACCGGATCATGATTGAATAAAATATAGAGCGAGGTGAAGTAAATGGTGTATCAGATTCTAGTAGTGGAAGATCAGAAAGAAATAAGTGATATTCTAATAAAATATATCGCGAAGGAGGGCTACGGTGTAGCTGTCGCTGAAGATGGGCTTGAAGCTCTGGAGTTGTTTGGTAACCAAGAATTTCACCTTGTTCTTCTTGATATTATGATGCCCGGTATAAGCGGTTTTGAAGTACTGAAGGAAATCAGAAAAATATCTGACGTGCCAGTGATTATGTTAACAGCAAAGCAAGAAGAAGTTGATCGCCTGAAAGGGTTTGAAACAGGAGCAGATGATTATGTAGTCAAACCTTTCAGCCCCAGAGAATTAATGAAGCGGATTCAAGTATTCATAAAACGAATTTATAAAGAAACAGATGAAATCATATATAGTTTTAGGAATTTGAAGCTTTATACCAAGGGTATGAAGCTTACAAAAGATGGTATTGAAATCATACTGACAGCAGCCGAATATAAGTTATTGTTTTGTTTAAAAATAAAGGACAAGTTCTTTCAAGGGAGCAATTGATTGAGTTGGCGTATGGTAATGATTATGAAGGTTATGATAGGAATATAGATAGTTTTATTAAGAGAATCAGGCAAAAAATAGAAGATGATCCCAAAAACCCTAAAATACTTGTTACGAAATACGGAGCAGGCTATATATTTGGAGGCGATGAGGGATGACAGTAAAAAAGCAATGGCTTTTTGTATTAATTCTAATCGCAATCATTTCTGTTGTCATTAATACCATGGTCTTAAGTACGCTGACAAATCAATACTTTAAAGATTATATAAAAGATAGTTATGACCAACATTTTAATCAAATCGTAGAATATTTATCAAATGCATTAAAAAATGGTAGCTATTCTTCTAGCCAGATATCGATGGATCTAGAAACTCACTTGGTTGATCCAATCACCAGAATCAAAGTATATGATTTAAATGGCAACTTAATTTCAGATGTCAGTACTGATGTTCAATCTTATGTAGGAAATTACCCCATGCATGGAATGATGCATCATATGATGGGTAGAATGATGAATTCCCGATTTGAAGAGGTAGATTATGCTCAGATCAAAGATAATGGAAAAGCAATCGGCCAGGTTAATATAATAAAATATAGCTCAGCTGAAAATTCAGCAGCCATTTGGATGTTTCAATCCTCCCTACTGAAAAACAGTATCTTGTCAATTGTTATAGTACTTCTAGTGGCAATTGGGATTGGAATTCTTGTCAGTGATAAAATGAATAGAGATTTAATTCATACAGCCGAAATGGCACAAAATCTTGATATGGGAAACGATACACTGATTGGTCATTCAAAAGTAAAAGAAATTCATATGATACAACAGAGCCTTGAATCTTTGCAATCAAGGCTGAAAATCCGGCAAACAAGTAGGAAAACTCTGATTGATGAATTAGTGCATCAGACCAGAACACCGCTCACGATATTAAGGACACACCTTGAAGGAATTGAGGATGGAATTATTGAACTTGTTCCCGAAGAGATCAAGATTTGGGAAAATCAGATCGATAATATTACAGCTATTATAACCAATATGAGTAGTATGATCGATGCAGAAAAAACAGAAAACACATTAGCAATTGAGGAATTTGAACTAAGTCAGCTGATTAGGCAGATTGTGAATGGCCTCAAAGCTCAATTTAAAAAGAAACATATTGATTTTAGAGTCAATACTCAGGAAAAAGGAATGATTAAGTCTGATAAATATAGGCTAAGCCAGGCGATATACAATATCCTGACGAATTCTTATAAATTTACAAAACCATATGGGAAAGTGTATATAACCTACCAGATTAATAAAGATACAATAATCATATCGATCGAAGATAATGGATCTGGAATTAGTGAGGAAGAGTTGGACAAAATTTTTAATGCATATTATAAAAATAACAAATCAATGGGTTCATCAGGAGATGGCCTAGGGTTATATATAGCGAAAGAGAATATGACAAGTATTCATGGGACAATTGTAGTTGAATCTGAAATAAATAAAGGTAGCAGGTTTATATTAACATTACCAAAAAATATTTGCATGAAAAATGAGGAAATGTTATAAGAGGGTTCTACTATTCATTTTCAAAACCTTCTTTTTTACTATAAAGAGGGGTATATCTACGATTTGCAAACAAAATGTTTAGAGCCAGTTAGGATTTGATTAGATAATCCAGCCAGGTCAAAGCATGGGATAATAAAGAAATATATGAAAGATATAAGCAAGAAGTAATAGAGGTTCATGGAAGGTATGAGAAATTTAGTGAATTTACTCAAGGCTTTGTTATTTCATATTTTAAAGATCTCAATACATTGCAGGGGATATATTGAAATATCAAGATTTAGAGGAGGAGAAATAGAAGAGGTCATATTAAGTAAATATTATAAACTGTCTTTTGTTCCCTCGAACTAGGTTTGAGGGAACTTTTTCTATCCATATCTTTGGTGATAGTTTATGATAAATATTGACGAGTTTTATGGCTTGTTCAATATCAAGTATTACTTTTATTTTCAAATTATCTATAAGATTTCTTTATAGATATCATAACAAATATATATTTTACATATTAACGATAAGTTGCTAAACTTATTCCTGTAAAGGAGCGATGCATATGAAAAAAAATAAACTCTGGAAACTTTTTATTTCAACGTTCACTTTAAGTGCATTCACATTTGGTGGCGGTTTTGTAATTGTTTCCCTCTATAAAAAGAAGTTTGTTGAAGAATTAAATTGGCTGGAAGAAGATGAAATGTTGGATATTTCTGCTATTGCACAATCAAGTCCAGGTCCTATTCCGGTTAATGCAAGTGTAATTTTAGGATATAGAATTTATGGTATTTTAGGGAGTATAGTTGCCATATTAGGTACAATCATTCCGCCTTTTGTTATTATTTCACTTATTTCAATTTTCTATGAACAATTTAAGAGTAATCAGATTATTGCAATTGCACTGCAAGTAATGCGAGCTGGAGTAGCTGCTGTCATCTTAGATGTGGTTGTTAATTTGGGGAAAAATGTTATCAAGACAAAGAATGTTCTTTACACAATTGTTATGGTAGCTGCTTTTATAGCCACCTATTTCTTTAATCTTGGCGCTATGTATATCATATTTTTTTGTCTAGTAATTGGGCTTATTACCGTGTTTTTGGATTATAGAAAGGAGAAGCGTAATGGAACTTCTATGGACTCTATTCATTAGTTTTATACAAGTGGGTTTATTTAGTGTTGGTGGTGGATACGCAGCAATTCCACTTATTCAAGAACAAGTGGTTCACAATCATAAATTATTAACTATGGCTGAATTTACAGATTTAATTACAATTGCTGAGATGACCCCAGGACCAATTTCAATCAATTCAGCCACCTTTGTTGGACAAAGGGTATATGGGACTTTAGGGGCAGTAGTATGCACCCTTGGGTGTATTCTTCCTGCATTTATCATTTGTTTAACCCTTGCTTACTTTTATTATAAGTACAAGAATTTTTCAGGAGTTCAAATTGTATTAGGAGCCCTTAGGCCTGCTGTTGTAGCTTTAATTGCTAGTGCAGGTGTTTCCATTTTAGTCCTTGCATTATTTAATACTAATTTTCATAACATAGTCCTTAGGGAATTCAGATGGCTTGAGTTTGTGCTATTTATAGGTGGATTTATAATTCTTAGAAAATATAAAGTCAATGCAGTAAGCATTATTATCGGAACAGGTGTTGTGGGTACTGCTTTACAATTTATTATTAATGCAATCTAAAATTTGAGATACAATTAGATCACCGTCATGATTTCTATTATAAATATATCTTATGGAACGTGGACAGCTATAATCAGCAAAGTTTAATTGTTTTAAGCTTTGCTTTTTTATTGCTTCTTTAGCAGCTATTTTAGAAATAATAGCAAAACCATAGTTATTTTCAACAGCCTGTATAATCGTTTCCAAATTTGTTGCTCTAAATACAACTTGGGGATGAATCTTTCTTTCATTCATGTCAATCTCAAATTGATTTCTATGATGACTTCCTTCTTCGCGAGAAATCCAAGGCAATAGTTCTAGATCTGATAATTTTTTGACATCCTTCTCAAGAGGATAATTATAACCAATGATAGCTATTAGCTCATCTTTTAAAATTTCAATTTGAATTATATTTTTTGAATTAATTTTACCTTCAACAATAGCAAGATCAATTCTATTATTCAATATTAGCTTTTCAATTTCTGCCGTATTGTTAATCACGACTTCAAACTCCACATTTTGCATCGAGGTTTTCAACTTTTTAAGATATCCATTTAATAAGTATTGTCCAACTGTAACACTACTACCAATACGAATGATCTTGTTTTGATTAAACATTGCCTCATTCATTTCTTTAAAATCAGCGATTACTTTTCGTGCATATTTTTCTAACTTTATCCCTTCAGGAGTTAAATAGAGTTTTCTAGAAACACGATTAAACAATTTTGTAGAATAATAATTTTCTAAATCCTTAATCATGAGTGAAATGTTGGGTTGTGTAGTAAAAAGTCTATTAGCTGCAGCAGACATTGTTTTATGATCAATAACAGCTAAAAAAGCTTCTAATAATTTTATATTCATGGTTTAGCCCCCATATGCTTGCTTCAATGTCACACCTATTTTATCATAAGTCAATACAAAAAGTAATATACTTAAATCCTAATAGATCTTCGATTTTTACACGAAAACTCCACAAATCATCTTAGATTGATAAAGTCAATGTTTAGGTAAAGTATAGAAATTTTTATTGTGATTCATTCACAAAACTTTTTTTACGCCAGGTCCCTTTCTTGAAGAAAATTGTAGTTATAATTGCTCCAAGAGTCCAAGAAACTAGCAGAGAAATAAAAGTGGACTCAGGTCTCCCAGTAGGATATGCTGCACTTCGTGTTAAATAAGCAACACCATAAGCTACAGGTACGCGAATAACAACTGTAGTAATAAGTGAAATCCACATAGGCGTCATCGTATCACCTGCTCCACGCATAACCCCAGATAAACACTGTGTTATAGCCATGGCAATATAACCTACTGCAAGAATTCGCATCATATGCATACTTAAATCAACTAATTCTGCCGTATCAGTAAAAACACCCATAAGATATCTGCCAAAAGTTAGAAGCAAGATTGTTATTATAGTGGAAATTCCAACGGCTATCATAGTACCATCTTTGGTTCCTTTTTCTACTCTATCCATTTTGTTAGCTCCAATGTTTTGTCCAGTATATGTTGTCATTGCACTTCCAAAAGAAAAGTTTGGCATCATAGCAAAACCGTCTACACGCATAATAATTACATTACTAGCAATAACCATTTCGCCAAAACTATTAGTTAGAGATTGTACAACAATCATTGCAAGGGAGAATATTGCCTGTGTAAAACCTGATGGTAATCCAAGTTTTATGAGTTTTAGAGAGAGTTCTTTATTTAGCTTAAGGGTTTTCCAGTTGAGATCAAAACTACCCTTCATTTTTATTAGCTTAAGGATACAAAAAATTGCTGAAATTCCTTGTGCAATAACTGTTGCGAGGGCGACACCTGGAACACCCATGTTCATTCCTGCAACGAACAAAATATCAAGTACTACATTCAAAAATGTAGAGATAAGTAAGAAAATAAGAGCTGACAAGGAGTCGCCAAGGCCACGAAGAATACCAGCAAAAATATTATAATACGCAAATCCAGTAATACCAATAAAAAAGATAATAAGATAGTCTGCACACCAATCAATAATAGTATCTGGTGTATTAAGTAAAGAAAGTAGCGGCCGAGTGACAATAGGACCAATCACCATAATGATGACTGATGTAATAGCTGTAAGAGTTATGCATATACCAATAGTATGAGAAAGCTTCTCACGATCTTTAGCTCCAAAATATTGAGATACCATAATACCAGCACCTACAGAAATTCCTACAAATAGGACTAATAGCAGATTTAATATGGGAGATGCACTACCAACAGCAGCAAGGGCATTATCTCCTACATATTTACCTACAATAATAGAGTCAGCAGTATTATAAAATTGTTGTGCTATATTTCCAATTAACATTGGTATTGCAAACTCAGTAATTCGCTTCCAAGGTGTACCAGTAGTTAAGTCCTTAGGAGCAAATAATCCTTTAAGTTTTTTCATGTTTTCCCTCCCGAATGAATATAAAAAAATTGAAAACCAACCACATATAACCTAAATAGAAATTAAATCATATTAACTATCATAGCTTGTCATTTGGTATATATCAAGAATAAGTTAATAATTATTGAACAGAGTACAGAAATGAGGGATTATTCTAGGTACTACACTATAAATATCAAATATCTGAGATGATAGGATAGTTTCTATATCATTAAAAAAGATCGGTGCCAACCTAAGTAAATAGGTTGACACCGATCTTTTTATATTATTGAAGATATCCAGCAGTGATAGAAATATTGTGCTGATGAGTATCATCAATACGACCATCTTTATGGGTGGTACTATTTAAAAAATGAATATCAAAAACTCCATTCATGGCATTATTTTTTACCCAATCAAAATTATATCCTGCTCCATAATTATCACTTCTCCATGAGGTGTGTAGGCCACCGGGTGCTCCATCATTTCCTGCATGGGGCATACCTGCGGCACTGGCAGCTAATCTTCTTCCCTTGTATTCAATGATAATAGGACGTTTTGCCCATGTGAAACTGCCACCCCATATTTCTATCATTTTATTTGTATCTGCTATTGTTAGAGTTTCCACATCTGCGTGATTTGAACCAGTTGTTCTTTTAGCCATAAAAGATTTGCCTGTATAGAAATCTATAATCTTAAATTCAGCTCCTACAGGTAAGACATATTGTGCCTCAGTCCACCAATCCAAATATTCTCCATAAGGCCCTGTAGGCGTAGTTTTTACAGGAACATGGTGAACAGGTATTTTTATAGAATCCCCAATATTTAATACGGTGTTGGTAGTTATATTGTTAGTTTTTGCTAACTCTTCTTGAGGGATACCGGATTTGTTTGCAAGACTCCAAATGGTATCACCCTTTTGTACCGTATAATTAGTGTGAGTAACATATGGTTTTTCAGAGCTAGTCTTACTAGGCAATGTGTTGCTACTAGTATTATTAGTAGTGGATAAAGATTGAGGTATTTTTATTATTTGACCAATATACAAAACAGTATTTTGATTATGGCCATTGTATTCCATCAATTTAGTGATATTGATATTAAATTTTTGGCTGATAATCCAATAGGTATCACCAGATTGTACGGTATAAAATGTTTCTTTTATCTCTTGCTTTGGGGAAGGAATGATAATTTGGTCCCCAATATTTAGGGTTGTTCTTTGAGTAGCGTTATTTATAGCCATCAATTGAGTAATATCTACCCCATATTTTTGACTGATAATCCAGTAAGTTTCACCTGCTTGTACCCTATGTGCTTGGGTATTGCTAGTTTCAACAAGTAAGCTTTGGCCTACATATAGCTTGGAATTACCATTTGCATTATTGATTTCCATTAAGCGGGGGAGAGATATTCCGTATTTCTGGCTAATACTCCAATAAGTATCACCAGATTGCACCTGATAGCTAATAGTCTGTGCATATATATTTCCCAGATTACCAATGGCTAGAGCCATTCCTAACAAACCTGCTAATAGTAACTTTTTAAGTTTCATCTCAAGGTTCCCTCCTTATTGATATACTAAATAAGAATAAATTTGCCCCTTATTTAGACTCAACAAAATGATGGCACTTCAAAAATGAATATTACTTGTATATAATAACATGTTTTTCGACAAAATCAGCTATTTACCTCGATGTAATTTATGGAAACCTATCTAGCCTATACTAAAGTAGCTTTTCATATTCAAAGGATGTTTATGGGATAATATTTTGTGTATAGGTAAATCTTATATCGAGATTTAGTAAAAAATAGTTTCAATAACTATAAAAAAATAGTTATCAAGAATCTTATTAAATGTTACAATTGTTATAATCGTCTAATAAAATCACCAAGATAAGGCTAAGAAATGTAATCCACCTTCTAAAGAAGAAATTACTATTGAAAGGATTGGAGGAGGGAAAAATGGAATATTTAGTGAATCGTAATGAGATGAAAAGATATGATTCATTTACAATTAACGAAATGGGAGTTCCCTCCATGGTACTTATGGAGAGAGCAGCCCTTAGTGTAGTAGAAGAATTATATGATGGGGTATTTAGTCTGAATCAAGTGCTTGTTGTTTGCGGAAGTGGTAATAACGGCGGTGATGGTTTTGCAGTTGCTAGACTTTTGTATTTAAAGAATGTAGTGGTAGACATTTTATTTATTGGAAATGAGAAAAATTGTACGCCTGAAACTTATCAGCAAATGAAAATAGCACAGAATTATGGAATAAATATTTACAGCCGTGTAGATTTTAATCAATATACGACCATTGTAGATGCTTTGTTTGGCATTGGTTTATCGAGAACAATTGAAGAGATATATGCTCAAGTCATTCATGAGATCAATCAATCAAAGGCTAATATTTTGTCGTTAGATATTCCCTCTGGAATATCGGCAGATACGGGTGAAGTTATGGGGGTTGCTGTTAAGGCAAAAAAAACCGTAACCTTTGCATATAAAAAAGTAGGGTTAGTATTATACCCTGGTGCCGCATATGCTGGAGTGGTAAAGGTAAAGGACATTGGTATTACGGATGTAGGATTTAATGAAGAATGTCCCAAAGTGTACTCTTATACTCGTGAGGATTTAAAGAAAATTCCTAGGAGAAATCCTTATTCAAATAAAGGAACATTCGGAAAAGTACTGATAATGGGTGGTTCCGTCAATATGAGTGGAGCAGCTTATTTTTCAGCCAAGGCAGCCTATCGGATGGGAACGGGACTGGTGAGAGTTTATACGCCAAGGGAAAATAGAGAGATACTGCAAACTATGCTTCCAGAAGCTATTTTAACCACATACGATTATAAGCATATGGATATAGAGGTTTTAAAAGAAACAATTTCATGGGCAAATGTTATTGTAATGGGACCGGGAAGTGGAAAAGAAGCCCATGTAGAATCCATGCTAAATGTTTTATTATCAAATGCAAAGGTTCCTTTGATTATTGATGCAGACGGAGTTAATGTGATAGCTAAATATCCTAAATTACTTCAGAATCATAAACAGCAGGTCATATTGACACCTCATCTGGGAGAAATGGGAAGATTGATTCAAAAGGATATTTCAACAATAGCTAAAAATCTTATAGAAGAAGCAGGGACATATGCAAAGGAACATAATCTTGTGTGTGTCCTAAAAGATGCAAGAACAGTAGTAACAGATGGAAAAGGCACTGTTTATCTGAATCAGTCTGGTAATAGCGGTATGGCTACTGGAGGCTCTGGTGATGTATTAACGGGAGTCATTGCAGGTTTGCTAGCACAGGGGATGAGTACTTTAGAGGCGGCTGTATTAGGGGTATATATTCATGGATTGGCGGGAGATCATTCAGCAGATAAGATAGGAGAATACGGTGTAATGGCCGATGATATTATTAACAGCATAAATAATATTGTGAACAAATGATACAATTAATAATTAAAGCAGAAAACTTATCTTATGTTATTATTTTTAATAATATAGGTATTGTAAGTAAGGAAAATAGCGTTGTCGCAGATACTATAACAGCTGCGTACTCTTTTTCTTTATCAAAATTCTCTGCTAATATTGAAGTCATGGCAGAGGCTGGCATAGCAGTCATAATAAGAACTGTATTCATAGCTATTGATGTGTCTTTTAATAAGAGTGATAAGAAGCATATGGTTATAGGAATAATTACTAACTTGGTAATGATCCCATAATATATTGTCCAATCTTTTAAATAATTTTGTATTTTAACATCTGAAAGTATGACTCCTATAATAATCATGGATAATGGACCTGTAACATTTCCTATGCTTTTTATACTGGATAATAGAGCTGCCTGCAATTGGATGTCAGATATCATCAGTATAATTCCTATGAAAACGGCTATAATTGATGGATTGAAAAGGAGTTTTTTTATTTCCGACTTTAATTCTTTTTTGTTAAAATCACCTTTAAATAGTATAAGTCCATATGTCCACATAAAGATTACAAAAAACATGTTAAAAATAGACCCATATATAACACCTTCTGCACCGTAAATAGAATTTAATACTGGGAAACCAACGTATCCAGTATTAGGAAATACATTAGCAAAATGTAATATTATTTTTTTATCACTTTTTATTGGGGATAAGAGTAAATATGAAATAACTGTCATTATTATATAACCTATAAGACTATAATAAAATGTCTTTACAACATTAGATTTAACAGTATTATCATATGTAAAAACAAAAGAAGCAAGAATCATAGAAGGTAATGCTATTTTTATAAGAATATCTGTTAACCCTTTATTTATTTCTGAAGTAATGATTTTTTTCTTGCTTCCATAAACACCTACTAAAATTATAATAAATAGAGAAGAAACACTTTCTATGATAGCCCATATTTCCAAAGGAATACCCCCTTTTTTATTTGGTATTAACTATTTTATGTTCCAAAGGGATTTTAGTTACAAACCAATTTACTTGAAAGATTAAAATTATTTAACAAACAAAGAAGTGATGATGTTGCTTGCTAGTTAAGAAAAAGTGAATAATACTTAATTATTGCTCAATTGTAAATCTGGATTTAGCCATATATAATATAACTATGAAGTAGCTATTTCAAATCTATATTAGGAGATAATAATAATGGAAATAGGAAAAGTGATATATGAGTTGAGAAAGGGGAAAGGCATAACCCAAGAGAAACTTGCTGAAATGGTAGGGGTATCTGTTCCGGCAGTAAGTAAATGGGAAACAGGAAGTACCTTGCCGGATATTACATTACTTTCTCCAATAGCAAGGGCATTAGGCACTAATGTAGATTATCTTTTATCTTATGAACTAGAGTTATCGGAAACAGACGCTGAGAAGATCTTAAATGAAATTAAGAAGGAATGTGATACAGTAGGATTTCGTAGTGGAATGAAAAAAGCATTTGAAATATTGAAGAAGTATCCTAATTCGGACTATTTGAAACTCAAGGTTGCTAACGCCCCATTGAGTTTTATATACAATGTTCCAAACGATTACACCGAAGAAGAGTATCAAGAGTTAATAGATAAATCTAATAAGTTATTTGAAGGGTTAGTATTTTCAAAAGATATACATGTTAGCCTAGCAGCAAAAGTGGCTTTAGCATCTAGATATATAGTTGAAAGCAAATTTGATGAAGCGGAGAAATTGATCGATCAATTGCCAAAAACGGATTATAATGGAGAACGATTATTAACAACGTTGTGTTTGCTGAAAGGTGAGGAAGAAAAATCATTGCAGCTTTCACAGAAGGCTTTATTACAAGATTTACAGAAGATGCGTATGGATATTATGTCTATGTACAATGTTATGTTAAAACAGGAGAAATATGATAAAGCTATAATATACGCAGAAAACTATCGAACACTATCTACTATGTACGGCAGGCATTTTCCAAGTGGAGCAGATCTTATGGTAGATATATATATTCGAATGAAGGATTTAGATAAAGCTTTAAAATGGTTTCAAATTTATGTAGAAGATATTATTGTAATGAATATGGATTATAGTTTAACACCATATTTTGAAGACGTTGCCTCTGATATTGTGTCTACTACAAGTGGCTTGGAGGCCAAAGTAAAACTAGGTCTATATAAAGCAATTCTCTTGAATTCTAATTATGATATAATAAAAGATAAAAAGGAATATAGAGAGGGTATTAAAAAACTTAAGGCCCATATTAGTAAGGTTAACTAAAAGGAATTTAAATTATTCAAGAAGGGTGTTAGAAGGCTAACAAAAGAGTGTAATTATATTTTGGGAGGGGTGGTAAAATGCGTACAGAGGAAGAAATGATGGAGATGATTTTATCATTTGCCAAGAAGGATGAGCGTATACGTATAGTGGGGATGGAAGGATCTCGCACAAATATTAATGTGCCTAAAGATAAATTCCAAGATTATGATATTACTTATGTTGTGAATGATATGGAATCTTTCAAAAAAGATGATGAATGGCTTGATTACTTTGGAAAGCGAATTATTATGCAAAAGCCAGAAGCTATGACAATGTTTCCACCGGAGCTTGGAAATTGGTTTTCCTATTTAATGCTTTTTAAAGATGGTACTCGTATTGACTTAACGTTGGTACCAATTACTGAGCTTGCTCTATACTTATCAAGTGATAAACTACTACTTATTTTATTAGATAAAGATAAAAGAATTCAAAATCTTCCTATCCCCACAGATATTGATTATCATATAAAAAAGCCTTCAGCAGATTTTTTTGATGACTGCTGCAATGAATTTTGGTGGGTATCTACTTATGTTTCAAAAGGTTTATGCCGTAAAGAATTACTTTTTGCATCAGAGCATCTTAATGTCCACGTCCGTCCCAATTTGTTGCAAATGCTAGCTTGGAAGATAGGAATTGAAACAGACTTTTCTTTAAGCATAGGAAAGTCCTATAAGTATATGGATAAGTATATTACAGAAGAGGTCTGGAAACGATTGTTGGCTACTTATCAAAATAGCTCTTATGAAGAAATGTGGAAAGCACTATTTGAATGTCATTCTTTGTTTAGAGAAACATCTAGATATCTTGCTGAAAAGCTAGGATATAAATATCCTGATTATGATGAGCAAGTAACAGCCTATATTAAAATGTTGTATGAGGCAACCTTTGGTCATAGTAAGAGGGAAATATATAATAATGGTAACTTATAGTATGATATATATGGATAGGAAAAGAAGTTTAGGGCCTTTAGGGGGACAAATGATCCCAAGAATATGTTAGCAATTAATTCAAATTAAGCTACCAATTCATAAACATTTTTCCTAGTGCTGGCGTAGAATGGTATTAGCCAATCGGTAGAATATTTATTTTAGGAGGAATGATTTTATGGAGTATTACAACAATTATTCTTGGGGCTGCAACTATATGCAACCCATACAACCTCAAAACCCCTATGGAAGACCTGCTGATCCGTATACCTATCCACAAAATTTCCCAATGGCACTTCAGCTTATTAGAGATGCCGTTTCTGGTGAGATGGAAGATAGATTATTCTACAGTTATTTAATAAGTGTAGCTCCTTCGCAAGAAGATAAGGAGATTATTGCAAGTATTAGAGATGATGAAATGAAACACTTCGATTTATTCAGACAAATTTATTTTCAACTCACTGGGCAAATACTTCCACAGCCAAGGGAAGGTGAGTTTACGAAGCCAGCAACATATTGTCAAGGATTAAAACAGGCATTGTTAGGTGAACTAGCTGCAGTACAAAGATATCGAAGGATACTATTTGCTATGCAGGATAGAAGACATATAAATATGCTAACTGAAATTATTACTGATGAAATAAGGCATGCGAATCTCTATAATCTACTATATTCAAAAAATGGATGCTATGCAGAAGAGTTAGAAGGAAAAAAAAATAAAACCAATGTATAAATGTAGCTAAATGCTTAGTTTATAGTAAATCATCAATAACGCTGATGTTTTAACCTTGAAAAACCTATTCCAATATGCTATTATTGGATAATGGGAATGAAGTTCTCCCTTAGCATTTGCTAAAACCGCTTAGTAAGCTGATGACTTCTGCAATAAAATAATTGCAGAGTATCAGCTTTTTTTGTACTCTGCAAAGGAGGATTTCTATGTTATTTAGTCTTTCGCTTATTCTTATTATTGGATTTGTATTAAGTGGTATCTTTAATAAGCTAAGATTACCAGGTATTTTAGGTATGCTTGTAACAGGTATTATTCTTGGACCTTTTGTATTGGATCTAATATCACCGGATATTCTTGATGTATCGAAAGAATTAAGAGAAATAGCACTTATTGTAATATTGGTTCGGGCAGGACTTTCTCTTGATATTAAAGATCTAAAAAAGGTTGGTAGGCCTGCTATACTGATGTGTTTTGTGCCTGCTACCTTTGAACTTATTGGAACAATCATATTTGCACCAATCCTTTTTAGTATATCTTATATAGAAGCAGCCATAATGGGAGCTGTTCTTGCTGCTGTTTCTCCAGCAGTAGTCGTACCTAGAATGATTAAAATCATGGAAAGTGGATATGGAAAAAAGGAGAGCATACCACAATTAATCTTGGCGGGGGCATCTGTAGATGATATTTATGTTATTGTGTTATTTACTACGTTTATGAGGATGTACGAAGGAAAAGATTTTAGCATACTAAGTTTTGCAACTGTGCCGATTTCAATCATAGTAGGACTTGTGATAGGTATTGTGTCAGGGTTTGCGCTTGCTAGGATATTCAAAAAGATTCATATGAGGGATACGATAAAGATATTTATTATTCTTAGTGTTGCATTTTTATTTCTAACATTAGAATCAGCTCTTAAACCTTATATTCCTATGTCAGGGCTACTTGCCGTTATGGCTTTAGGGGGAACTATTTTAAAGAAATATGTGGTATTAGCTAAGCGCTTAGCAGGTAAGTTTTCAAAAATTTGGGTAGGTGCTGAAGTTTTACTTTTTGTTTTAGTAGGTGCTGCTGTTAATATCCATTTTGTGGCCAGTGCAGGATTGGCCTCCATAATTTTAATTGTAGGTGCACTTATTTTTAGAATTAGCGGAGTTTATATATCTTTGATAAAAACAAAATTGACAACCCAAGAAAAGTTCTTTTGTGCAATTGCCTATTTGCCAAAGGCTACGGTTCAAGCTGCTATTGGCTCCATGCCTCTCGCGTCAGGGGTGCCAGCAGGAAATACGATTCTTACAGTTGCGGTGCTTGCTATTCTAATTACTGCACCCATAGGTGCTATTGGGATTGATTTGACTTATAAAAAACTTCTAACAAAATAATATGGTGATTATAAAACACAATAAAAGGACATGAAAGTTAATACTTTCATGTCCTTTTATTGTAACTACTTAAGAGATTAAAGTAGAAACGCCATGTTTATTATATAAAAATAATTCAAGAAAGTAGAAATAATAAAAATCAAAGAAATCATATTGACAGTTATCTATGTCTTCCATATAATAGATATAGATAACTATCTATATGATTGAGATAACTATTAAGAGGTGAGAAGATTGGATAAGAATTATGGTAAATATGCTCTTTTTATGAAAGCACTTTCTGATGAAACGAGGGTGAAAATATTTGATATGCTTGTAGGTGGTGAACTTTGTGCATGTGATATATTAGAGGAATTTAGCATTACTCAACCTACTCTTTCTTATCACATGAAAATATTATGTGAAAGTGGATTAGTAAATAGTAGGCGTGATGGGGTATGGATGAAGTACTCTATTAACAGAAATAGCCTTGAAATGATGAAAGGATTTTTTGATGGCATTGGTTCCAGTATAAGAAAACAAAATTTATGTACAAAAACCTGTTAAGGAGCTGATTTCATGATTATATTTGAATGGCTAAATAGTCAATTACTTAAAATGGAGTGGTTATGGAAAGGAGTAGAGTTTTTTGTAGAAAATGTATTAGGTCTACCCATGGAAAGCTCCTTAGGTGGAAGTCTTCATTTTTTCATATACGATGTAATTAAAATATTTATATTGCTTTCTATTTTAATATTTGGGATCTCATATGTACAAAGTTTTTTTCCACCAGAGCGAACTAGAAATATTCTAGGAAAATATAAAGGGATGGCAGCGAATACACTAGCCGCATTACTGGGAACGGTTACACCATTTTGTTCTTGTTCCTCCATTCCTTTATTTATAGGCTTCACCAATGCAGGATTACCAATAGGTGTCAGTTTTTCATTTTTAATTTCTTCACCCCTTGTGGATTTGGCATCTATTATTTTACTTGCAAGTATATTTAATTGGAAGATTGCAATAGCATATGTTTTAGTAGGGCTTATACTTGCAGTTATCGGAGGAACTATTATTAGTAAACTTAAACTTGAGAAATATGTGGAGCCATTTGTATTTAATAATAAGATTACTGAAGTGCAACAAAATGAATTAACTACGAAGGATAGAGTGAGTTTTGCAAAACAACAGGTTCTAGATATAGTAAATAAAGTATGGTTATATATTTTCATTGGTGTTGGAATAGGGGCTGCAATTCACAATTATATCCCAGAAGAAATTATTACAGCAATTCTTGGCCAAGATAAGTGGTATTCAGTTTTAGTTGCCACATTTGTTGGAATCCCTATGTATGCTGACATATTCGGAACCCTTCCTATTGCAGAAGCTTTAGTTTTAAAGGGAGTAGGAATTGGAACAGCTTTAGCTTTTATGATGGGGGTAACAGCACTTTCCCTACCATCAATCATTATGCTAAAAAGGGTTGTTAAAACACCTCTTCTAGTCATATTTGCGGGTATTGTTAGTGTAGGAATCATTATTATTGGTTACACTTTTAATATTTTTAGTTATCTTTTTATATAAAATATAAGTTCTTAAGTATGTAAAATGATGATTACATTTATTTAATTTAATGATGTAATTTTAGGAGGACATCTTATGAGAGAGAAAAGAAGTTTTTTTAATAATTTATTTACTAGTAAAAAGTCCGCTAACTGCTGTAAAGATCAGGGTAAGGAAGAAGATGGGGCTGGTTATAGTTGTAATGATGAAAACTGTAATATAGGTGAAGAAAATATATCTTCTGTCGAAGGTGAAATGAGCATTAAGATTTTGGGTTCAGGGTGCAAAAATTGCAAGGATCTTGTAGAAAACACCAAGTTTGCTCTTTCACAAATGGGTATACAAGCGAATATAGAAAAGATTACGGATTTATCTGCTATTACAGAATATGGAGTCATGTCTACTCCTGTGTTGGTCATAAATGAAAAAATAGTATCCTACGGCAAGGTATTAAAGCCTAAGGAAATTATTAAAATCTTTGAAAAACAAAGGGAATGATCATGGGGTTGATATTGTGTTAGAAGTCAAGGAGTTTAAGCATGCATAATTTGTAAAAGGGAGGAGGAGTAATAATATGAGTACAGAAAAATCACAGTCAGGTATTGGCTTTTTTGAAAAATATCTTACTGTTTGGGTTTTTATATGTATGGCAGTAGGGGTTTTAATAGGAATTTATTTACCAGGTGTCCCAGAAGCTCTTAGCAAGTTTGAATATGAAAATGTATCTATTCCAGTGGCTATACTGATATGGCTTATGATTTATCCTATGATGTTAAAAGTTGATTTTAATAGTATAAAACAGGTAGGGCAGAACCCAAAAGGATTGATTATAACATGGGTCACAAACTGGTTAATTAAACCATTTACAATGTATGGGATTGCAGCCTTTTTCTTTTATGTTGTTTTTAAAGAAACTATTCCTACTGAACTTGCAAAAGAGTACTTAGCAGGCGTTGTTCTATTAGGAGCTGCCCCATGTACAGCTATGGTTTTTGTATGGAGTCATCTTACTAAAGGAAATCCTGCTTATACATTGGTACAGGTTGCTACAAATGATCTCATTATATTGATAGGATTTGTACCGATAGTGGCATTTTTATTAGGTATTAGTGATATTTCCATACCATGGATGACCCTGTTTCTATCAGTAGTATTATTTGTAGTCATACCACTCATTGCTGGATGGTTTTCTAGAATAGTAATAACAAAAAATAGAGGTTTGAATTATTTTGAAGATATATTTATACCTAAATTTAATAATATAACAATCTTTGGGCTTTTATTAACCTTGATCATTATTTTTTCTTTTCAAGGGCAAACAATTGTTGATAATCCAATAAATATTATTTTAATAGCAGTACCTTTAATTATTCAGACTTTCTTTATATTCTTTATAGCATATTTATGGGCAAAGATTTGGAAGTTACCCCATGATATAGCAGCACCTGCTGGAATGATTGGTGCATCAAATTTTTTTGAACTGGCTGTTGCTGTAGCTATTTCATTATTTGGCTTAAATTCAGGTGCAACAATTGCTACTGTTGTTGGTGTGCTTGTAGAAGTACCAGTAATGCTAACTCTTGTTAAAATTGCCAATAATACAACAAAATGGTTTATTAAGACAAATCAGGATTAGGAGGAACTTATGAGAAATAATAGTTATAAACCAAAGGTAGGCTTTATCTGTGTTCACAATTCTTGCCGTAGCCAGATTGCTGAGGCATTAGGAAAAAAATTTGCAAAAGATGTATTTGAAAGTTATTCAGCGGGTACTGAGCTGAGGCCACAAATTAATCAAGATGCAGTAAGGCTCATAAAAGAGATTTACTCCATTGATATGGAGAAGACCCAACATTCCAAGCTACTATCTGATATTCCCCCCATCGATGTAGTCATTACTATGGGATGTAATGTGAACTGTCCGTCACTGCCATGTAAACACAGAGAAGATTGGGGATTGGAAGATCCTACTGGCAAAAGTGATGAAGAATTTAAAATTGTTATTTATGAAATAGAAAAGAAAATAAAAGAACTTGCAAAGCAACTTAGTCAATGAAAAGTCAATTAAGATATTATTTATATGAAATATATTTGTAAAAACAAAAAACCATAAATTAAGGTATAATATACCTCTTAATTCATGGTTTTTATTTTTATATCAGATTCTATTAGTTAGAATAAAAATATTGTAATAAAGATTTGGCTTTTATGTATTTGGCAACGGGTAAAGATTCGTTAACTTAGCCCAAATATCTGGATACTTCCTTTTTAAATTGATGATTCTAAAGTTATTTCTATCAACAAATACCTGAACCGTTTTTCCTTTTGAAAGCACTTTTTTGTCGGCTTTTCTAATGACCGTATACTGTAATGTTACTTTAGCAGGGCTTAGCTCCTCTACTGTCGTTTCAATGTTAAGTTTGTCAGCATATTTAGCTCCTTCAATATATTTACATTGGGTTTCTATAAGAGGCATTAAAATACCTTGGTTTTCCATATCTTTATAACTGATACCGGCGCCAGCTATAAAATCTTCTCTTGCTGCTTCAAAATAAATATAATAATTTGAGTGGTGGACAATTCCCATTTGGTCTGTTTCTGCGTATCTAACAGTTATTTCTGTATTGCTTTTGTACATTGAATCTCTCCTTTTTTATAGGTTAAGAATACTAGGTAAAAGTTAAAAATCTTGTCTATTAGAGAACAACTAGATATAATAGTACTAATAGGAAGAAAAAATGACTTGATAACAGATTATCCTAAATAATACAATTATTATATCAGATTACATTATGGTTGAACAGACAATAGGAGAGGAGAATTTTATGAATATAGGATATGCATGTCTTGTCATTGGCGTTCCATATACTGATCAAAAAAGTTGCATACTAAAAAATGCAAGCGAAGAAAAACTAATAGAACTAATCTCTTACAACTTAAATTCTCTTGAAAATATAATTGATTATAATATTAAAAATAATATTAAACTTTTTAGAATTAGTTCAGGCATCATACCATTTGGATCAAGTTCTGTAAACAAGGTAAAATGGTGGGATATATTCGCTCCACAGTTTTTTCAAATTGGACAAAAAATAAAAAACAGTGGCATGAGAGTTTCCATGCATCCAGGGCAATATACTGTATTAAATTCTCCTAATCAAGATGTTGTGGATAGAGCTGTTGATGACTTACGTTACCATAACCAAGTATTAGATAGCTTTGGTGTGGGAGAAGAGCATAAAATTATTTTACATATTGGTGGAATTTACAATAATAAAGAAGAAGCGATTAAAAGATTTATAAAAAATTATATTGAACTAGATGATTTAATAAAACAAAGAGTAGTTATCGAAAATGATGATAAGTCTTACAACATAAATGATGTGTTAAAAATAAGTAAAATCCTCGATGTTCCTGTTGTTTATGACAACTTACATAATCAGATCAATTCTTATGACTCAAATAAAAATGACTATTATTGGATTGATGAATGTAGAAAGACATGGCAAGAAAAGGACGGGTGCCAAAAAGTTCATTATTCACAGCAGAATTTTTTAAAAAAACCTGGTTCACATTCAGAAAGTATACGAATTAACGAATTCATAAATTTTTATAAAGGTTTAGAAAGAGAAGACTTAGATATTATGCTAGAGGTGAAAGATAAAAACCTTTCAGCTATTAAGTGTATAAATTGTACTACCATCCATCAATCTATAAAAAATCTTGAAATGGAATGGAGTAGATATAAATATAAGATTCTTGAAAATTCTCCAGTACATTATACTGAGATTCGGAAATTACTTGTAGATAAAAAAAGTTATCAAGCCATACCATTTTATAATTTAATAGAAAAAGGTTTAGAGAGGGAAAGTACTATTGGCAACTCTATAAATGCTGCATTGCATATTTGGGGATATTTTAAAGATATTGCATTAGATAAAGAAAAAGAAAGTTTTTTAAACAAGATTGAGAACTATAAAAAAGGAAAAATATCTCTTAAAACAATTAAAAGTAGCCTATGGAAGATGTCTGTTAAATATAATCAATCTTATCTTTTGAATTCATACTACTTTACAATAGACTAGGAAAACTTGACACAAGGTTAGCCAAATTTAAAAAAACGATAGGTTTTAAGCATTTTAAATAGATGAAGGCAATATTCCTATGTGTTAGAATAATTGCCTTCATCTATGGTATTACCCTAATATATAAGTTAAATATAGAGAAAAAGAGTATCTATATTTAACTTATATTATATATTTAATTATTTTGTTATGAAATATAGACTCAATTTCATTGCTAAAAAAATATTTTATTTCCTCTATATCTTGCTTGTTATATACAAACTTACCATAGCCAAATTGGCCATATTTATATGTTCGATCTTCATTATTCATAGGAAGCTCTGTATTGGGAAAAGCTTCTAATATAATATTTTTGGCCCTAGTTGTATATCTATGGGAGATGACTTCAAAAGTTAATGGATGCAAAATATTTTTAGGTAAGCTATTATTTAAATCCAATAATAAGTTTTTATAATCTTTTTTCCAATTATCATATAAAAAAACTGGTGCTATAATAAAACCTGTTGGATATTCCGCTTTTATTACTTTGTTAGAAGCCTCAATTCTTTTATTAAGAGAGGGAGTGTTGCTCTCATAATCTTTAATCACTTTATTAGTATTTAAAGTAAATCTAATATCTGTATGACCACCATGTTGGATAGTAAGTAATGTATCTATATCTGTATACTTTGTGACAAATCTAAATTTTCCTTTTTCCTTTTTGCTAAAAAATTCAATGGTATACTTTAAGGAATTTGAATATGGTTCTACTGGAATAGGATCAGAGGTAGCAGACCCCTCAAATATTGTTTCTTCTGGTAACCTTTCATCAATATATTTTTGAGCCTGCTCCAAGATATCATCTATATTTACATTGAGTTTCATATAAGAACGATGACCTAAATTAGTATTTAAATAGCAGTATTGACATTGTCCAATACATCCAGAAATCAAAGGAAGTTGATAATGTGCCGATGGTTTACATGATTGAAATTTCATACCTTTTTTAACGCCAACTACAAGAGTTTTTTTACTTTCTCTATAAAAATCATAAAGGTTTTCTCCGGGTATATTTTCTTTAACTCTATTAGTAGATAAATTTATGATTTCTACATTTTTATTTTCTTTAAAAAAATCATATATATCCTTTCCCATTTTATAATTTAGGGCATTTTTTTCAAATAGTATCCTTTTTGGAACAAACATAGTTTCTCACCTAATTTCATTTTGAAAGTATTTATATTATTTCAGATATACATTTATATATACCTGAAAAACTCAATTCTTTACTTAGCATCAATAAGGAAACAAAGATCGAGTAGTTTTCAATAGTATACCTTTGTTTAGTAATATATTTTCAAATGATGAGTGTATATATCTATAATCCGAGAAACACAGAATTATAGGCAAAAAGATGTGATTAAAGGCCATTAGTCTGCTATAATATATTGTATCTAATCCAGCAGTTTTTATTTATTTTAGTATTAGAAAAACAACAAGATAAAGGAGATCTTATATGGAAAAATTACTTAAAATGGCTCAAAAGTTAGATGAGTTGCAGACTAGGCTAAGTAAATTATCATGGGTACAATATACAGCAGGTTATGATTTTGGAATAGAAGCAGCTTACAAGGAAGTGAATGATTTTTTAAAGGAAAAAAGTAATTATGAATTGATACGAGAGTATCAAGAAAGAGATTTAGATCCAATCAATAAAAGGAAAGTAGAGATTATTTTTAATAGTATCAAGCCTTATCACTTGAGCCATGAGCTGAATGAACTTAAATTAGAAATTCAAAAGAAAACCAATGAATTATCAATGTTACTAAATACCTTTAGATTTAGATTAGATGATAAAGAAGTTTCTAGCGTTGAGCTAACTCAAATATTATCCAATGAAGATAATAGAGAATTAAGGAAGAAAGCATATTTTGCAAGGAATCAAATTAACCAACCTTTAATAGATAGGGGATTTATAGATTTAATTAACATGAGAAAAAAATATGCTGTAGCCTATGGAGACCAAGATTTCGTAGAACATAGCCTAAAACAAAATGAACTGAGCCCAGCTATATTTAATAGTTGGCGGGATGAATTAAAAACTCACATAAATAGCTTGAAAAATAAAAGAAGTGAATATGCAAAGAAGTTTTTAAACTGTGATGAAATGATGCCATGGGATGAAGCTTATATTAGAGCTAAAATTGCTCCGGCTCAGAATACAACTGTAGATATGTCTAACTATTATGAGATATTAAGGAAGTTTTTCTTAGCTTTTGGTCTAGACTTAGATAAATTTAATATTACGTATGATATTTTTTCAAGAAAAAACAAATCTGAATGGGGATATAACTTTCCTATAAAAGATGGAGTAGACTCAAGGATTCTTGCTAATGTAAAGAATAAATATCACGAATATGGTGTACTACTCCATGAGACTGGACATGCTATCCATTCATTTTTACTTCAGCCAGAAGAAATCATATTGAATGATGGGGTCAGTGGAATTATTGCAGAAGGTATTGCCAATTTATTTGGTGATTTTCTTTATGATGAAATGTTTTATGCCCAGTTTTTTGATCAGAGTGTAAAGGAAGAATTTAAAGAGATAGTGGAATACAACAAACTGAACAATTTACGTTTTATAGGAGATATTTTCTTTGACCATGAGCTGTACAAAAATGATATTCAATCCCTAGATGATATATATCATTTATATTTTAAAGTCTTCGAAGATTTATTTGGGGATCAGCCATTTGATGAAGCGCCACCTTTTGCTTATAGAATTCATTATACCACTCATCCTATCTATATGCATAATTACTTTATGGGGGATGTAACATGTGAAATGCTGAAAAAAGTTTTTTGCAAAAAGCATGGAGTAAATTCTATAGCAGAGAAACCAAAAGAATTTGGAGAGTTTTTAATCAATGAAGTAATTGAACCTTCAGGATTATATAAATATGAAGAATTATTCAAAAGGATAAGTGGTGAAGATTTTTCACTTAAATGGTATTTATCATAGAACGTTTAGATTTTTAACTACACTTCCTCTAGTTTATTTCTTTTCTATAAAATGCTATCGCATTCTAGCATTTTATAGAAAAGACGCACAAGAAAATAATTAAGTTTATAAAGATGGAATGGGTACATATTTAGTGGAATTTTTAATATAGAGAATGATATAACAAAAAAGTAAAAATATAAAGCTTTAGCACATAACAATAATTTTATATGGCGTAGTTTGAGCTGGTATACTTCTGGTGGTAGCCCCATAGATGACAATTAAATTTCTATTTGCTGGGTTTTTAGTAAAAGCTTGCCCGTTTTCAAGTTCGATCCGGGTATATGGACCAATGTTTAATTTTAATTGACCATCTCCACTTAGTAACTGGCTATTAAAATAGTCTACTTTTACATTTTGATATTGAGTATCTCTAGCCATGACAATGGCATGAAGCTGTGGTGGAAAAATAAGAGGAACAGGAGCATTTTTATTATAGAACCCAGTTACCATATCTCCTACTCTTACCATGACATGATTTACGAAATAAGTAGCTGGTGTTACTATAAAATTTAAGATATTTCCATATTCGTTTTCGACAGACATTAGCTTATAACATCCTGTATCTTTTTTATCTTCACTTATCCAAAAGTCATCAATCATAGTAATAGTACCACGAAAAGATTGAATTTGTATCATTTAGAACCCTCCATTTTTATTTAGAAATCTCTATTTCATACAGCTTATGCATTTTAAGGATTTTTTGTTATCCTTTATTACTAAAGAAATGATATTTAATGAGTGTATTATTGTAATGAAATCGTACGGATTCACATAGCAATAGGATGACAATGATGTTATAATACACACAGAAAAAAGTTTGTATTTTTTAGAAAAAATCGTAATAAAAATGGGGATACAGATGCCAAAAAATTGTTAGACAAAAACTTATAAATACATAGGAGGGAATATTGGTGAAAATATTGAGTACTCTTGAAACTGAAATCTTAATCGTAGGTGGAGGACCTTCTGGGATTATGGCTGCAAAAGCTGCTGCAAAAGAAGGAAAGGATGTCATGCTCATTGAACGATATGGTTTTTTAGGTGGTTGTGCAACAATGAGTTTGGTTGTTCCTCTAATGACTTTTCACGCAGGTGAAAAGCAGATTGTAAAAGGATATGCACAAGAGCTCATTGATAGGATATCTGAATTAGGTGGTACTATTGGGCATATCAATGATGCTATCGGATTTGGAAGTAGTGTAACACCTGTAGATACAGAGATATATAAGTACGTTGCCCAAGAATTTTTATTAGAAGATAATGTGAAAATATTATTTCATACAGAACTATTTGATGTAGAAATGGATGGAGACCATATTTCAAGTGTTATTGTGAAAACTAGATCTGGATTTTACCGCATTGTAGCAAAAAGATATGTAGATGCAACTGGAGATGGAGATCTTACGTATTTATCAGGAAATCCAATGGCAGTAGGGAGAGAATCAGATGGCAAATGCCAACCCATGACCATGATGTTTAAGGTTGGTAATGTAGATATAGATAAAATTATTCAATATGCAGATGAGCATCCTGAAGAAATGATGATAGATACCAAATTAAACAGTTTAGGAGAAGCAGAAAGAATTGCTGTTTCAGGTTATTTTTCTGTAGTAGAAGAGGCTCTGAAAAATGGTGATCTGACTTTCAATAGAGATCGCGTTCTATTTTTTGAATTAAACAGAAGAGGAGAAATAGCAGTCAATATGAGTAGGGTTATTGATAAAGTAGCTATTAACGGCTTTGAATTAAGTGAAGCCACCATCGAAGGTAGAAGACAAGTTTTTGAAATAATGAATTTCTTTAAGAAGTATATAGCCGGATTTGAAAATGCAATTTTAATCGAAAGTGGAAGCCAAATGGGTGTCAGAGAGAGTAGAAGATTGATAGGTGAATATACGATTACTGAGCATGATATTGTTGCAGGAAGAAAGTTTGAAGATGGAATTGCTCAATGTGCTTGGCCGATAGATATACATGATCCAGATGGAAAAGAGTTAATTGTTACTCAAATGGAAAAAGGGACGTATTATGAGATTCCCTATGGATGTCTAATACCTAAAAAATCAAATAATCTTATTGTAACAGGAAGAACTATATCAGCAACCCATGAGGCATTTGCTTCCACTAGAGTTTCGCCAACCTGTATGGCTCTTGGACAAGCCGCAGGAATGGCAGCAGCCATTTCTTTAGAAGAAGATGTAGCTTTTAGAGATGTATCTGTTGCAAAGCTATGCACTAGATTAAAAGATACAGGACAAGTTATAGATTAAAGAAGCAATATAAAAGAGGATACCATAGGAGTATCCTCTTTTATCCGATGGCTCACATACCTAAAAACCTGGCACTTTGTGCAACGATTAGACAGATTATAATCCCAGTCATTGTTGGAACTAAGAAAGAAACCCAAGTCCATTTCCAACTTTGCGTTTCTTTACGAATCGTTAAAAGGGTAGTACCGCAAGGCCAATGGTTTAGTGAAAATAGGATTGTACAAAGGGCAGTTAACCAAGTCCATCCATTGTCTATAAATAATTGTTTCATTTCAGTTAGGCTACTTAGTTCTAACATAGATCCTTTTGACATATAGCTCATAATTAGAATAGGAATGACGATTTCATTTGCAGGTAAGCCCAAGATAAATGCCATCATAATATGGCCATCGAGACCTAATAACTGAGCGAATGGGTTTAAAAATCCAGCACAATGAGCTAATAAGCTTGCATCTCGAATGTTCGTATTAGCCATGATCCAAATAACCAAACCAGCAGGAGCTGCAACGATAATAGCACGGCCTAATACATACAAAGTGCGATCAAGAATAGAACGAAGAATAATTTTTCCTACCTGAGGTTTTCTATAGGGGGGCAATTCTAAAGTAAAAGAAGAGGGAAGTCCTTTTAGGATTGTTTTTGATAAAATCTTAGAGATGAAAAATGTAATAAGTACACCTAGTACAATAGCTGCTAATATAAATAAGGTAGCTATAAAAGGACTTAGAAAACCGGTTCCTCCCACAATAAAAATGGTTGTAAGAGCAATCAAAATAGGAAATCGTCCATTACAAGGTACAAAATTATTTGTAATGATTGCAATGAGCCGTTTTCTTGGAGAGTCAATAATCCTACAGGCAATAACCCCAGCCGCATTACATCCAAATCCCATACACATAGTCAATGCCTGTTTTCCATGAGCACAAGCTTTCTTAAAATAATGATCTAAGTTAAAGGCGATTCGAGGAAGGTAGCCTAAATCCTCTAACAAAGTAAATAGTGGAAAAAAGATAGCCATGGGTGGCAGCATAACAGATATAACCCATGCTAATGTACGAAACATACCTAAGACGAGAATATCAGATATCCATTGAGGGGAATGAACCCAAGTGAAAAATACAATGAGTTGTTCTTCAATCCAGAATAAACCTTTGGCTAACAATTCAGAAGGAACATTGGCCCCTTGAATTGTAAGCCAAAAGACAATGCCTAAAAGTGTGAGCATAATAGGGATTCCAAAGAGCCTTGAGGTGAGTACCTTATCCAGATTACGATCAAATTGACGATAGTTTTTATCTTCAAAAGAAACAACTTCTCGACTTACATCTTCGGCCATTTTAACAATATTAGAAACAATTTGGTCCATTCCATCTATAGATGTAGCATTGTGATCTATTTTATTCAAAGTTATTTTTAATGGATTCGTGTTAATTTTATTACAGGCAACTTTTTCAATTGTATCTTTTAATTCTTCTAATCCTTCTCCACTCCTTGCAGAAGTTCCAACAACAGGCACTCCTAAGATATCAGACAATTTTTTAAGATCAATATTAATTTTTTTTCTTTTAGCTTCGTCTATAAGATTTACGCAGATTACAACTTTATTTGTGATTTCTAGAATCTGAAAAACTAAGATAAGATTTCTTTCTAAGCAAGTAGCATCTGCCACAACTACAGTTACATCAGGATTTCCATATTGAATAAAATCTCTAGCCACTTCCTCCTCTACAGAATTAGCCAACAGGGAATAGGTACCAGGTAGGTCAACTAAAGTGTATTTTTTTCCTTTATGTGTAAATACTCCTCGAGCATTAGCAACTGTTTTGCCAGGCCAGTTTCCGGTATGCTGCTTGAGGCGGGTAAAATTGTTAAAAACTGTGCTTTTGCCTGTGTTAGGATTACCAGCTAAGGCAATTGTAATATCATTAATAGATTGATTAGCTGTACTCATTTATATGCCTCCTATTGATTCAACAAGGATTTTAGATGCTTCTTCTGAGCGCAAAGCAATAACTGTTCCTCTAATCTCATAGGCGATAGGATCACCGGCTGGACTTTTTTTCAAGGATTCAATAGACGTATCGTAAATGAGCCCTAAATCTAACATTCTTCTGCGTACACTTCCTTCAGCAGTTAGCTTTTTAACTTTTCCTAAGGAACCTATAGGTAATTGATCTAAAGGTATTAGCTTTTGAGTCATAAATAAACCTCCTTTTTATTCATGTTTTATTCTTTTTATTCATAAGTTAGCCGTAGGAAACTTTATTTCCCATGTCTAATAACCAAGATATGAAAGAGTGCTTATATTTGTGACATCTATGAATAGATAAAATTTGAAGGAGATGAATGATTTGAAAAAAGAAAGAGAGTTTCATACAGTGCGAGGATATCAAATGTTACATGCAGAAGAAAAGCTATTAACCTCAAGTATGGAAGATTATTTAGAAATGATCTACCGTATTTGTTTAGCTGAAGAATATGTGAGAATCAATCAGTTGGCTGAAAAATTGAATGTTCGTCCATCATCAGCAACGAAAGTGGTTCAAAAATTAAAAGCATTACAATTGATTCATTATCAACGATATGGCATTATACAATTAACAGAGGAAGGTGCAGTGATAGGAGCTTTTCTTTTAAAAAGGCATCAGATTATAGAGCAGTTTTTAAGAAATCTTGGAATAGAAAACACTTTATTAAAAGATACAGAAATGATAGAACATGATGTAAGCCTTGCTACTTTAGAAAATATGCGTATAATGAATGAGTTTCTATACCATAATCCTGATGTGATGGAAAGATATGAGATTTTCAAAGAAAGAGCTAATATGGACATGGAATAGTTGTCAGAATCGTTTGTTTGCTGTAGTATTAAAGATAAGGAAGGTGATGAAAGTGGGAAAAATATCTGCTTTTTATACAATGCCTCATCCGCCAATTATCATTCCGGAAGTAGGACAAGGAGAAGAAGAAAAAGTGAAGGCAACGTACAATGCTTGTTGTAAAGTAGCTGAGGAAATAGGAAAGATAAAACCAGATACAATCATTATTGTTACACCACATGGGCCTGTGTTTAGTGATGCGATAGCTATATCAGCCGGAGAGAATATTGATGGAAATTTAAGTAGGTTTGGAGCATCTAATGTAGAACTAAACTTAGATATAAACCGACCTTTAGTGGAAAAAATAAGAGACTATGCAGAAAAGGAAAACATCTTAATTGCGGATATAACAGAAGAATCTGCTAAAGTATATGGCGTTGAATATGAGCTAGACCATGGAGCCATAGTACCTTTGTATTTTATAAACAAAAAACTTTCCAACTACAAAGTAGTTCATATCACCTATGGAATGCTTCCTAAAATCCATCTTTATAAGTTGGGGATGAATATTAAGAAAGCTGTAGAAGAGAGTAATATAAATGCAGTATTGATTGCTAGTGGTGATTTATCACATAAACTAGCTGATAAAGGCCCTTATGAATA
>JAAZLH010000314.1 GCA_012799415.1 Candidatus Epulonipiscium sp.
CCTTTTTCCTTAAAACCCCAAATGAATCCTACTGATGTTGCAGGACTAATTGTGGGATCACCATCTATGAATGAATCCCTATTATTATAGTCTATTTGTTGTCTATCTAGATAATCTTTCATATAAAAGTTTAACTGTATATCATCCCTTGTTTCATATTTAATAACAGCTAAATTTTTATTTCTTGGATATACCCTTTCCATTGTCTCTACTAAATTATTGTACGTATCTTCCCGTATTTCTAAGTCTTCTATTCCTTCCACCTGTTTCTCAATATACTCATATACATCAAAGGAATATATTTCATTGATAAAAAAGAAATTCTCCCTTTTAAGCTCTTCATCAAAATAAGTTATTTTTGTATTTTTATCTTGTTCCCCAAACTTCACCTTAAAGGAATGCTGTATCAAAACCTCCTTTGAATCTGGGTTAATGTTGAGTTTTATATCTAATTCTCTAGTATTATCTATAATCGGTGCATCTTCATCTTCACTTTGCCCAAATTCAACAATAACAAGGTTTTTTAATCTTATATCATCCCACGCATCTGGGATTAAACCTTTTTTAAAGAAATGTTGTAGCTTTAGGATGCTTTCTATATTCATCTCATCTATGGTACTACCACTTGACGAACTAAATGTAATTCTTTGATCTTGAATTTCCATTTCATTTATAAAAAAACTTTTATATATATTATTTCTTCCGATCTTTTCTAGTTCTTCTTCTCTATTTGTTCTAATCCTATCCCCATGTTCACTTTCTATGTCAATTTCTAATTCATCATTAAAAGTATCTTCTTGTTCGTAAATTAGCCACAGTCGATTTTTATCTTCTTCTATTGTAAAGCTAAGTATCTGAACATCTGTCCCCCTAATACTGACACCTTGGTTAATTATGTACTCTTTTTCTGGAAGTAACATCCACTCCTTTAAATGCCTTAACCTCATTTTACTTCTCTCCTATCCATTATTCATATAATGACTTCCCCTATATTTCTACTTATTTATATTCAAGGCATTTGTTTTTTTACCTTCCTATTTTTAAATTTACAAACTGATATTCATATCCAGCCCCAAAACTAATTATCTTGAGTATGTTTTTTCAATTTACCACTTCTCTCTCCTAATTAACCTCCTTTATATACTCCCATGTCTTTCCATCATCTTTAGATTCATACATTGCCTTAATCCCACCATTATAATCTCCATCTTGTCCCTGACCTACTAATAGAAACAATTTTCCATCCTCCTGATAAGGCATTTCGGGAAAATCAAATGGATTATAGGTTTCTAACTCATTTAATAAAACCTCAACTTCTTGAATTGATACTTCTTTAAATGAAATCCCACCGTCCTCAGTTCTATATAATTCTGCATATTTTCCACCACTGTGGGACAATCTAATAAATCCTAATTCTTCATTAATAAATGTAATTCCACTAGATACACCTGTATTATTCAAAAATGGATCTGAATTAATGGTCTCCCATGTATGTCCACTATCTTTAGTATGAAGTAAGACATAAAATCTACTTCCTAATGCTGCGTCAACTATAGATAATTGGTAACCCCGATTCTTATTTAAAAAATAAGTTTCTTCACCATCTTTATAGCTGTATCCTATATTCCATTGCCTAGCTTGCTCATCTTCTTTTCCAGAAAGTACCCTAAATCCATGATGGATGTAGCGCACAGGGGTTATAATATCTTCTTTACTTGGAACATAAACTGATAGGGTATAACCTAGTATTTCATCCTTAGGGGTTTCTGTTTTCCATGTCTCTACTTGACCTGTATCTATATTCTTCTTAACATATATGATACCATCTGTATTATAACCCCAATTTCTAACCCCTGCATACAAAATTCCATACTGTTCTTCATCCCACCTGTAGACTGTTTCTTTTAATGAAACCCACTGCATCAGATCTATAAAAGGTTGCATTTTCATTTCTTCATTATAGTCCTCATTCACATAACCATTTAGATATACTGTAACATCTTCTGATTTATCCCTATTATATGAAATGAGGAAACTTCGGGTTTCTTCTTTATCATCTTTTCCATATAAATAGGTGTATATATTATTAATCTCACCGTTCTTATCAAATTCTAATTGGAATCTATTGGAAATATACAGTTCTTCTGGCAGATTTACCTTTTTACTAATATCTTTAAAAAGCCCCTCCAAACCATCATCATAAATATTATTATGAATAAATGCTATTTCCCTTTTATTCTTAAGATCATGAATAAACCAAGACAATTTTCCATTAAAGGGAATCCCACTTTTATAAATATTTATCCCTGCTATTACCGTAGTTGATAGTAGAATAAATAGGGCAGTGAAATACCATATTTTAAAATAATTAGCATTGTCATAAATTTCATTTTGTTTTCTATATCTATAAATACGCCATAAAAACCAAATAAATAGGATAGTTGTGCTTATTAAGATAACTGGAAGTTTTCTTCTAACACCCCCGTATTTAAAAAGTGAATATAGGTAGTAACAATTTATTCCGTTAATAATTAATATTAATGGATTTAAAGTTAATGCACCAAATTTATAATTTTTATTTTTCTTCACTTGATTATCTCCTTGTAGATTAGTTATAACTATAAAAAATGTAAGCTAGTAGCTTTTATAGTTTCTACTGATAATAATAGCATATTATAAGGTTTATTTTTTTAGCTACTATGAATCCATTAGTTATGAGCAATTTTTTTCTTATAAACTAGAAAAGAGCATATCATATAATAAATAAATATAATGATTTCTAGTGGTAGTTCTATCCCATGACTAATTATTTCCCATTCTTTTCTTTATAATAAACTTTATTATAATAGTAACAAATACAATTAATGCAACAGCTAACCCATTTAACTGAATACTTGTATACCATGGTGCTGATTGCATTTCGTATAAGCTAGGATTTTTTGTATAATCAAAATACCTGTGTATAGAATGGCCTATAAATACACCAATCAGTGAGCCAATCATATGATTTAAAATAAGATTCAACTTTTCCAACATCCTGCCCCCCTCTTTTTACTTTAATCTTTCTGGTTAGAATTTTATTATAGATTCTTATCTATGCTATATATTTCACATGTTAGAACGTAGAGTAACTATCAATCATAAATCACCTTTTATCCTACAGGTATGACGCTAAAGATGAATAGTGCGTCGCATCGAAACTGTCATTCCGAGCTAGGAGAGGAATCACTTTGTTGAAGGATTAGCTTTATGCAATTATCAAAAATAGTATTGACAATCAAATATATACGTTCCTGCTCTTTCAAGGATTGACAATTCTAAAAC
>JAAZLH010000037.1 GCA_012799415.1 Candidatus Epulonipiscium sp.
GGTATCTTGATCTGATACTGCCTCATACTCAAGGGTCAAACTGTTATCATCCCTTAGGGCATAGGTAACTTTTGCCTCTATATTACCAGGATATCCTTCCTCTTTATCCGGACTATAATAGGATAACTCTACAGCACATGCCCCATCATCACTAACATTTCTTGCGTTCCATATCTTTTTATCAAAGCCCTCATTTCCTCCATGGAGAGTATGGGTTCGTTCATTGATATTTACTTTATAATCCTTGTTTCCTATTGTGAACTTACCTTTATGGATTCTACCCGCTGTACGGCCAATCAACGCATTTACATATCCAGGGTTTGTAAGATAAGTTTCAACATCTTTATATTCTAATAAAATGTTTTCTACTAACCCTTTCCTATCTGGTACTTTGATACTTTTAATAATTCCACCCCATGCTAATACTTCTACTTCCATTCCATTTGCATTGCATAGGGTAATACAATCAATTTTTCTTCCATCCTTTAGCGTAATGATGTTAGTAGTTGTTTTCACGATTGTCTCCTTTTCATTTCTTAATTAATTTTACAATGCCAATCGATAAATTTTTTCTATATCTTCATTGGAAAGAGGAACAAAGCTTCCTAATGTTTCCCCTTCCTTTAGTCCAATATTTCTTACCATAAATGGAATATCCTCTTCTTTGGCACCTAATTCAGCAAAATTTAAAGGTAATCCTAAAGAAGACCAAAATGTTTCTAACCTATGGATTCCTTCCATGGCTGTTGCTTCTGGATTTGCAAAATCCATAGTGCAACCCCAGACTCGTACTGCAATTTGAGCAAAACGGTTTATGTCATGTTTCATAACATATTTCATCCAAGCTGGAAAAATAACAGCTAAGCCTGCCCCATGGGCTACATCATAAAGGGCAGATAATTCATGTTCAATAACATGGCTACTCCAATCTTGTTCACGGCCTACACCACAGAGATTATTATGGGCTACCATGCCAGCCCACATAATATTTGCTCTTGCTTCGTAATCAGATGGGTTTTTTATGACCTTTGGAGATTCTCGAACCATCGTTGATAAAACCGCTTCACAAAGTCGATCTGTGATCTCCACATCTTTTGTGTTGGTAAAATAGCGTTCAAATACGTGGGCCATAATATCTGCAATACCACAGGCTGTTTGAAAAGGAGGTAAAGTAAAGGTTAGTTCTGGATTTAAAATAGAAAATACAGGTCGAAGTGCATCACTGCCTGCTCCTCTTTTATACATCCCTTCTTCTTTGGTAATAACCGTATCACCTGATCCTTCACTTCCTGCTGCCGCAATGGTTAATATAGTTCCTATCGGTAGTGCTTGTTGAATTTCCGCTTTTCCATCAAAAAAGTCCCAGAAGTCACCACTGTATTTGACTCCAGCTGCAATGGCTTTCGCTGAATCTATAGAAGATCCACCACCTACAGCAAGTATAAAATCTACATCTTCTTTTTTACAAAGTTCAATTCCCTCATAAACTAGCCCAGATCTTGGGTTGGGCATAACACCTCCAAGCTCTACATAAGGAATTTTTTCTGTTTTTAAAGAAGCAATGACCCTATCAAGCAACCCACTTCGTTTCACTGAACCACCACCATAGTGGATCAAAACTTTGGTTCCTCCAAAACGGCGTATATACTGACCTGCTTCATTTTCTGTCTGTCTACCAAAAGCAAAATAAGTAGGGCTATAAAAAGTAAAGTTATTCATGTAAAAACCTCCCTGTATATATTAACCTTATTATACCATTGGATTTCTTTTAATTCATCTATATTTTTTGTCTACTATTTTTTTACCATCCTGTGCTCTATTTTACCTTGTCATGATTCACTTTTTATAACCATTTTGATTTTCTTTCTAAAATACTGTAACTTTTTTGTAACGCTTTTGGCATTGAAAAGCCTTACAATTAGATTGTGAAGATGTTATGATATTTTAAAAGCACTTCATACAAAAGAAGGTGAAAGTTTCCGTGAAAAGCATTAAAAAAAGGCTGGTTGTCTATTTTATGTTTATTATATTGATTACAGTAGTTACATTAGAAATTTTTCTTATTCACACTATCAAACAAAATTATTATAAAAATTTAGAGGATAATTTGTATAATCAAATTAAAGTTTCTGCTGATTTGTATTCCCAATATTTTTCTGATGCCACTTTACATGAAAATGTTCTCAATAATGTGGATACCTTTTGGAGGCAAACAACAGCCCAAGTTCAAATTATTGATCTAGAGGGAAATATTTTAATGGATTCCATTGGTGTATTGCCTTTTGATCTTACTTTAATGGATGATATTACTAAAGCCCTAATGGGTCAAAAAGGAAGATGGATTGGGAAGGTAGATTATGATACAGAACAGGTTATGGCTGTTTCTCATCCTTTAATGTCTGGTGATGAAATGGTAGGGATTTTGCGATTTATTAGTTCCTTACGAGAAGTAAATACTGAAATCAAAGAAATTATTTCTGTTTTTCTTTGGTCTGGTATTGCTGTTGTTGTCATTTCTGGCCTTGTTAGTATCTTTTTAGCTCATTCTATTATCGGCCCTTTAAAGGCCGTAACTGCGGCTGCAGAAAAAATGGCTTTAGGAGACTTTACAACAAAGAGTAAAAAGAAACATGATGATGAAATCGGTAAACTTTCTGATACTCTTAACTACATGGCTATAGAAATTTTAAAAAGAGAACAGTTAAAAACAGATTTTATTTCTTCTATTTCTCATGAACTTCGAACACCCCTAACATCGATTAAAGGCTGGGCCATGACGCTGAAAGATGGCTATGAGACAGAGAAAATGTTAGAAGACGGACTGGATATTATTGAAAAAGAAAGTGACCGATTGACTCATATGGTAGAAGAACTATTAGATTTTTCTCGATTTGTATCAGGAAAAATTGTACTTGACAAACAACTTGTTGATGTAGCTTCTACTATGGATCATATTGAAAAACAACTAACACCAAGAGCTAAAAGGGATCAAATTTATTTTTATGTAGATTGTGAAAAAAACTTGCCTAGAACCTATACTGATGAGAATCGTTTAAAACAAGTTTTTATCAACCTTTTAGATAATGCTTTTAAATTCACTGCGCCAGGCGGATCTGTATCAATAACTGCCAGATATGAAGAACCGTATTTTTATTTCTCTGTTATGGATACCGGCTGCGGAATATCTGAAGAAGAGTTACCACGCGTTAAAGAAAAATTTTACAAAGGTAGGACAAGTAAGTCTAAAAATGGTATTGGCCTATCTATCTGTGATGAGATTATTACTCTAATGAATGGTACATTAGAGATTGAAAGCCAGCTTAATAAAGGAACATCTGTGAAGATTAAACTACCTTTACAGGAGTATATAGTCTGAAAGAAATTCTTTCATGACGTTTGTGCCTTGAGCGAAGCGAAAGGAATGACTTATAAAAATGAAAAAATGGCGACTTTTATCTTTATTGTTCTTCGTTGTCTATTTATTTACAGGTTGTGCCACGCCCTCTGCTGACTCTACAAATAAAATAGTGTCACCTAAAAATAGCAGATCACCTATTAAGGGGAAATGGCAGGTTATAGATATGACAAAAGAAGAGGAAAAAGAAGGAGAAATTTCTGCTGATGAATGGATAGGTACAATCTTTCAGTTTTCTGAAGAATTTATTCTCTTAGGAGATTATTTTCTAGAAACTCCTCACTATCAAATCAAACGTGTTAACGGCAAAAACTATTTACTATATCATCATAATCCTTTACTAGAGAACTTTTCTTTGCCTGACGATCAGATAGACGTCATCACTGTAGTAGATCAAGATCAATTTTTTTGTGAAATGGTCTGGATAAATGACCAAGAATTGGTTCTTACCATCTCTCAATATCATTTTCATTTAAAGAAAGTTTCAGATGAAATTCACTATGACTTAGCAGTGCAAGCTAAACAGCAAAATTCAAACTTTTTTATTGTTGAAGGTCAAGAAGGAGAGGTAAACCTTCATTCAGGCATTGTTGTTGGATTACGAGCTCCTTTAGATGGAAATGTCTCAATTCCTGAATATTCTTATCGTACAGTGTGGGTTGCTGCACATAACAAAAATATTAATCCTGTCGTTGAGGTAGAAGGTATTATGTTTCCTAGGCGAAGTGGATTTTGGAAAATGGAGATCACAAGACATACCTTGGATCAAAAAACAGAAGACCTTTTCTTTGCTTATAATATCTCAACTGATAAAGGAGAACCGGTAGCTCTTTTTCATTTTAACGATTTAGATTGGTTAGGTAAAACTGGATATCTTTATAAATCGATTGATTATATTGGAAATGATTATGTTGCTATTCAAGAAATAGGACATGGCAACTATCAATATGATAATCGTACTTGGCATTCAAATCGCCTCCGACTCTTACCTATCGATAGTCTAGCTAGTAAGAAAAACGTAAAAATGGTAGACCTCGTAGGAGATAATGGGCTTTCTTCTATGAATCTTAGTATTCAAAAAACAATGGATCAACTTGGCATTGAAAATAGCCAGCTTATAGACATTCGGGAGGTGGCAGATAACTTTAGCTTAGAAAGAAAATTAGGGCATTGGTTTTTTAAAGGAAGGATTAATTATAAACAAGGGGATGAATTGCTTTTTACTGATTATACGATGAATATCATCCCACCAACGACCCTTGTTGTTTATGATGAGCTTTCTATTCCATGGACCGCTATTAAAGATAGAGTACCAGCAGCTATTGATGCCTATACTTCCCCAAATCATGATATACTTGTTGTAATTACTAAAAGTGAAATGATTGTTTATGGTCTATATAAAGGTGAGATAGAAAATGTTCCTCTAGAAAAAATTCCTTTGAAGCAAGATGAAACAGTGATTATGGCTGAATGGGCTCTCGGAAATTATGTGGAAAGATGGAGTGAAATATTAATAAATGCAAAAGCTGGAGACTAAGTCTTCAGTTTTTACTATACTCTAATAAAACAAAACCCAAACCAAGTAAAACATTGGAGTTGATACAGGTTGAAACGATGGATACATTTTTTTGTTACTGTCTCTTCTGTTGTATTGTTATCTTTTCTATTGATAGAAGGATTCATTATAAAAGAAGGTAAAAAGATTGAAAATGTGGAAGTGGATTATGTTATTGTACTAGGAGCAAGGCTTTATGGGGATATGCCTTCTCCTGCTTTATCTGAAAGATTGATTATAGCTGCCCAGTATTTGGACTCTTACCCTCATGTTCCAGTCGTTGTTTCTGGAGGGCAAGGCCCTGGAGAATATGTGACAGAAGCCTTTGCTATGGAAGAGTACCTTATTGATCGAGGTATTTCTCAAAATAGAATCATACAAGAAAATCAATCTACAAATACCTTCGAGAACCTAAAATTTAGCTTAGAAAATATCCGCCAAAAAGATCAAAGAGAAGATTTAAAAGTTTTAATTGTAAGCAATGACTTCCATTTATTTAGAGCTAAAATGTTAGCTCGGCGACTTGGAGTCAAGCCTTATGGCCTACCTGCCAAAACCCCACCAAGTATTGTTGCCAGATCCTATGTGAGAGAGTATTTTGCAGTTATTAAATCATTTTTATTTGATACCGAATGAGTCTAAAAAAGCACTAGTAAAAGATGACTAGTGCTTTTTTGTTTTAGAGGAGGATGTCCTTTAAGGAGCGTTTAGGAACATGATGAACCCCAGCCTCATCTCTCCAGTATTTAATATCCTCCGGATCTTTTACTTCTTCTAGTACAACCTTTTCTTTAGGTTTACCTAAGGCAATCACTAGAAGGATTTCATATCTTTCTTCTATCTTTAAACTTTCTTGCAAAGCTTTACGGTCTACTGAGCCAAACATACAACCACCCAAACCCATTTCAGTAGCACCTAAAAGAATACTTTGGCAAGCAATACCATGATCCCAAAAATAATTAGAACTTATTTCTTTGTCTCCTAGCATGACGATATATGCAGAAGGACGCTCTCCCTCTACAGGCCCATGCCAATTTTTTAAATACCCTGCCCATTTTAGATAAGGAAAAACTTTTGCGTTATCTTCTTCCTCATAAGTTATTTTATATTTTAGAGGTTGTAAATTGCCTCCAGAGCCTGAAAGTCTTGCTAAATCAATGAGTGCTTCTAAAGTCTCTCTTTCAATTTTTTCATTTTGATAGAATCTTCGATAAGTTCTATTTTTTATAATTAAATCTCTAATCATAATGGCTCCCTCCTAAATATGGTTTTAAAAATATTATAGCACATATTCTTAAGCTTTTTTAATCCTTTGAGAGCCATCCCCTTTTTCGTTTTCCCTATTTCCTTTGTTCCCTTCTCTTTATATAGTTCTTTATCTGCTGCCTCTAGCATTTCTTCAAGAGATCTAGAATAACCTCCATAAGCCACACCTGCACTAATATCAACAGTTACTCCTTTTTTCAATGTTTCACTCTTAATTTCTTTCCGAATCTTTTCTATGGTCTTACCTGCAACTTCTTTCTCTTTATTAAGAATTAGAATTATAAACTCATCTCCACCATATCGTATACCTAAATCTTCTTTATCTATGCTCTTTTTAATGGCTTCACCAACTATTTTAATAGCCTGATCTCCTACTAAATGGCCATAGTTATCATTCATTTTTTTTAAATTATCTATGTCTATAAATATAAGAAAAAGCCTTTGGTCTTCTGATTGATAACAATTTTCTGTATTTAGTTGTTCCCAATAATTTCTATTATATAAGCCTGTAGCAATGTCTATTAGTGCTTTACTACAGTTATTACATTTATAATATTTTGAGGTAAGGGTAATAATAAAATAAGGTTGAGTGGCAACATGAAATCTATCAATGCTTACCCAATAACTTCCTGAAGCATATTGAATAGGAAACTCCCCCGATAGATTATCAAAAATATTCAGTTGTTGAAGATAGTCATGTGCTGTCTGAATATCAATTTGACTGTATTTAATCCTGTGCTCTTGATTAATTACAATGCATACAAGCTCTCCCTTATTAAAATTATCTTGATACATTCAATTACCCTCCAAATTTTACTGCATGTTCTTTATTAGAACATACTATTGTATAACTTTCGATAAAATCGAATCAAATGTTGTTCCAATAAAGAACAGAGGTGATTTTTATGAAGTTAGTCTTAGACGGTGAGGAACGTAATATCATAGGCCCCAGAGTAAAAGCTGCTAGATTAAAAAACAAACTAACCCAAAAGGAATTATCGACTAAACTTGAGACATTAGCAGTTTATATTGACAGGGCCAGTATTTCCAAGCTTGAGCAACAAAAAAGAATTATTATTGATATTGAACTATTGGCCTTATCCCAAGTTTTAAATGTAAGTGTTAATTGGCTTTTGGGTCTAGAAAAGCAATAAATTGTTCTAATAAAGAATATTATAGCATTTACTCCTATTCTTGTAAACGTAACAATGGATCTTATCTGTATTTATTATTCAATAATACACTCTTTCCTTACATTTGCTATTTTTTATCTAAACTAATCTAAAAATATAAGATAAGTGTAAAAAGACACTTTTTCAAATGAGCTAGAACCATTTGATCCGTTACAATCCAAATGAACTTTCTTAGTTCATAAAAAACATACCTCTCCTGCTTGACATCTAGTCATATGAAGAGGTATGTTCCTTTCTTAATTCTCGTTCCATATAAATATCATATAGGAGGTAAAATATACAAGCTCTATTTAATAGATTGAACTAGTGGAGTTATAGTATCTTTATCTACAAAATCTACCTTCTTTCCATATGTAGCTAAAAGCTCTTTATCATCATCTGTTAATTGCTCAGGTTTTTTCTTAGTAATAACCATCTTCAGCATTGCCATCATCATCTTATGTATTAAACCTAGCTTTTTATAATCAATTCCACCACGCAAATGAAAGAATGTAATATGATTGCGCATTTCTCTTGTAAAGTTCTTTTCTATAATAGGAGCAAAAACTTCTTTTCTATCCGTAGTGGCAAGACCTACTGTAAAAACGATTATCTTCTTGCTCTTTATGCTCTCAAAGCTTTTTGTTATAATAGATATTCCAGCAATACCACTTGCATATAGCCCTCCTCCATAGATAATAGTGTCATACTCTAATAACTTTTTAGCATCCACTTCTGAATACTGAAATAAATCTGCTTTCATTTCATCAGCTATCCATCGGGCATACTTTTTTGTGCTACCATATTTTGATTTATATATAACTACTGCATTATTCATAAAACCCCTCCCTTTTTATTTTAAAACATTTTTTAGTTTTAACGAACTAATATAATTGACTTGGTTGAATTTTATCAATAGACAGATAAAAATCCTGTGCCATCTACTCACCCCCTAGCGTGTTTTTTCTCTCTTATTTTTTCTAAATGAAGTCTGTCATTAGTGAACAATCCATTCTTTCAGATTTTTGAAGTCAAATTTAGCGTCTTCATAACCACAATTATAAAACTCCGTCAATTTCTCTACATTTTTTTCTACACGCCCTATCTTTACTGGCTGTGTAGGCCTGATCACAAATACTTTGTTTTCATTTTCAAGTTGTTCAACAAGGTCAATGGTTTCGTTATAAACCTGATACCGATTGATTATGGCTTCCTGTAAATTGGGGAACTGTGGATATACTTTCTTGATCAGTCTTCTCATCCTTGTAGGATTTTTTCGATATCCCTTGTTTCTAGTTAATACTACAATATGTTTTTCGTTACCATCTTGAATTGATTTTTTTATTGGAATGGAGTCTGCTATGCCTCCATCTAACAAAGGCTCATCATCAATATCTACAATAGGAGAAAAAAACGGCAAACTGCTTGAAGCTCTACATACCATCATTAAATCCTTACAGTCTTTTTTATGAAAATACATAGGCTTTCCTGTTCTACAATTTGTTGTTCCTATGACGCATTCCATTTCTGAATTATAAAAAGCATCATAATCAAAGGGTATTGTCTGATTAGGGATCTCATCAAAAATAAGATCCATATGCAATAAGTACCCATGCTGAAATAGGTTTTTGTAATTTATGTATCTTGGATCATCTATAGAACCAATTGTAGATTTTTTACTACGGCCGATCTGCTTAGAAACATATGATAATGCATTACAAGCACCTGCCGAAACTCCTACTACATAGGGAACATATAGATTTTGTTCCATGAAATAATCCAACACGCCAGTTGTGTATACTCCTCTCATACCGCCGCCTTCAAGAACTAAGCCTACCTTACACATAAAATCTCCTCGCATTCTATACCTTTTTTCATTTGTATCCTGCCTTAATATTTTTCCTTTTTACTGGTCATATATTTTGATCATTATATATTTAATCCTCTTTATAATTACTAAAATCTTTTTAAGAAAATTATAACACATAATACACACGGTGTAATCCTTTAAATGGTAAAAAGGATGACTTAGAAATCTTTTCTATATTTTATTTGAAAATTGGAACAAATATATGGCATTTTCCGTCTAAATAAGCAAATGCTCTAAATAAAAGGAGGTTTTTGCTATGAGAAGTTGCAAGTCTTATCTAAGTTTAATAATTGCTGGCTTATTCATCCTAAGTATAACTGCTTGTTCTAATAATAAGGATCTGTATCCTCTACCTAACAAAACTATTGAAGCAACGACCGGGAATATCACCCTTGATATTGTTCGCTCTAATAATGCTTTTGGTTTTGATTTATATAAGAGCCTAATTAATACAGAGGAGGACAGTGTGAACACTTTTATTTCCCCTGCTAGTATCTTCCTTGCCCTCTCTATGACCTATAATGGGGCAGACCACAGTACCCGAGATGCTATGGCCCAAGTACTTCATATAAAAGACATAGACCTAGAAACTTTGAATCAAGAGAATAAAAATTTGAAAAATATCCTTTTGCATGCTGACGAACAGATTACATTGCATATCGCTAATTCCATTTGGATGGAAAAAGGATTCAATTTTAAAGAAGATTTTATTAAAAGAAACAAAGACTTTTATCAAGCGGAAGTTCAGTCTTTACCTTTTTCTGATCCAAAAACAACAAAAATCATCAATGATTGGGTGAACAGAAATACAAAGGGGAAAATTAGTAAAATTATAGATGATAATATGAGTCCTCTTACTGTTATGTTTCTTATTAACGCCATCTACTTTGATGGTAAATGGACCAATGAATTTAAGATTGCACAGACTTATGAGGCAGATTTTACAGATCATAAGGGTTTAAAATCAAAATGTGATATGATGGTTGATTCAAGAGATTTTCAATATTTGAAAGGAGATACCTTTCAGGCTGTAACTCTTCCCTACGGAAATAGAAGGGCAAATATGTACGTCTTCCTTCCAAACGAAGAACTTACCCTATCTGATTTTTATGAAGGGTTAAGTATAGAGAATTGGAATCAGTGGATGGAATCCTTTGGTAAACAAAAAGGACTCGTAGGATTGCCTAAAGTTAAATTAGAATATGAAA
>JAAZLH010000038.1 GCA_012799415.1 Candidatus Epulonipiscium sp.
AGCATACCTGAAAGAGTTTCTATAACACTAGATATCCGTGATGTCAATCCTAAGGGCATAGATATGGTAGTTACTGAAGTGGAAAAATTATTAGAGGAGATAAAGACTAAGAATAAGATTGATTTTACGATGGAAATAATGGGCCAATCGGATCCTATAATATTATCGAAAAGTATATCGGATTTAATTGAACAAGAGGCTAGCAAAATGGGGATTAAATATAAACGTATGAATAGTGGTGCCGTACATGACTCAAGCTTGCTAGCAAATATAACGGATGTGGGGATGATATTTGTGCCAAGTATCAATGGACGAAGTCACGTTCCAGAAGAAAAAACAGAATATAAAGATATCAAAAGGGGATGTGATTTATTATTAGCAACTATAGTAAACCTAGCCAATTAAGGCTTATGAATATATCATAAAATTTTAACTTATGAATTGACATCATTGGGGGTGAAAAGGAAACCAGATAATAAAGACTAGTACTTAGTATATATTTTTAAAAAAAGGGGGATTTTTAAATGAGCACTTTAATTAGAAATGGTACAGTTATAACTGCAGTTGATGAGTATGTAGGTGATATTTTAATAGAGGATGAAAAGATTAGAGCAATAGGAAAGAATTTGGATGTGAAGGCTGATAATATTATCGATGCTAAAGGAAAGTACATCATGCCTGGTGGCGTAGATCAACATACTCATTTTGATTTTTCTTTTGGAGATGCTACAGTATTTGGTTGGGAAGGATCTAATGCCGCTTTAGTAGGGGGTACAACGACGGTTGTAGATTTTGTAAATCAAAAAATAGGCTGGAGTATGAAGGATTCGGTTGATGAATATGTTGAAACAAAAGTGAATGGTAAAGCAATGTGTGATTATTCTTTCCATGGTGTTGTATATGATCCTAGTGATGCTCTATTTGAAGAGATACCCAAGTTACCGGAAATTGGAATACCTTCTATAAAATTATTTATGGCGTATAAGGGGCATCCATATCATTGTGATGATGCTGCAATATTTAAGGCTCTTCAAGCTTCTAAGGAAGCTGGGGTGACTATAATGGTTCATGCTGAAAATGCAGATGTAATTGATGTACTGCAGAAACAATTGGTAGCTAAAGGGAAAACGGAACCAAAATATCACGCTGTTTCAAGACCTCCATTGGTAGAAGCAGAAGCTACCCAAAGAGCAATTTATCTTGCTATGATGGCGGATGCACCTATATTCGTAGTACATGTTACGTGTAAGGAGGCAATGGAAGTTATACGTGATGCTTATATTAAAGGAGTGCCTGCTTATGGTGAAACATGTTCTCATTATTTAGTTCTTGATACGGACAACCTATCTAAACCCAATTTTGAGGGAGCAAAATATGTGTGTTCACCAGCACTACGAGGTGAAGAACATCGTGAGGCATTATGGGAGGCAATTAAAAAAGGTTGGCTTAAGTGTGTGAGTTCGGATCATTGTAGCTTTAGTTGGAAAGAACATAAAGTTCTTGGTAGGGATAATTTTATAAATATTCCTAACGGTGCTCCTGGACTACAAGATCGATTGGCAATTTTATGGACATATGGAGTTGAGAAGGATAAAATTAGCCGTCAAAAATTAGTTGAACTTTTTGCAACTGTACCAGCGAAAATTAATGGACTGTTCCCGCAAAAAGGCACAATTGCAGTTGGATCCGATGCGGATATAGTTATATTTGATCCAGAATGGAAAGGTGTAATTAGCAATAAGACTAGCTTACACGGTGTTGACTATTCATCATATGAGGGCATGGAGCAAATTGGTCGTGCGGAGAAAGTGTTTTTAAGGGGAAACCTAACAGTAGATGATGGTAAGTTTACTGGAGAGCTTGGGCAAGGTCAATTTATTCCTGGTAAACCATTTGGATTGGCATATCAAGAAAGATAATAGTTTAAACATCGATAATATCCAGGATTGGATTGAAGGACAAGGATGAATATTATTATGATTGGAGGCGTGAATATGAAGATCAAGATTATAAATCCTAATACCACTGATTCTATGACCCAGAGTATTTTCGATGCAGCCATGACCGTGGCTAGGCCTGATACAGAAATTATAGCTGTTAGCCCGGATAAAGGTCCAGTATCCATAGAGAATTTCCATGATGAATATGCGTCAATTATAGGGGTAATGGAAGAAGTTCATAAAGGTATAGAAGAAAAATTTGATGCCTATATTATAGCATGTTACGGAGATCCGGGGTTATATGCAGCTAGGGAAATTGTTGATGTACCGGTTATAGGTATTGCTGAAGCATCAATACACCTTGCAACGATGGTCGCTTCAAAATTTTCTATTGTGACAGTTATCCCAAGAATAAAACTATTAATTGAAGAGGTCGTACAGAAATATGGTCTTGCGGATAGATGTGCATCTATCCGTACGACAGATATGAGTGTTTTAGATTTTGA
>JAAZLH010000315.1 GCA_012799415.1 Candidatus Epulonipiscium sp.
CTTTAAATTTAGCTTGATTTGTATACATATACAAAGTTACATGTTCTTTATAAGATTCGTTATTCATCTTATCTACTTCTTCATATGCTTTTTCTAAGGCTTTACTTGAAAATACTTCCACGTCAAATCCTCTTATAAAAGTCTCTGGAACATCTAACCTTACATAATCATAATCATAGGTTAAATAATAAGAAATGACATGATCTACAATTTGTGGATCTATTAATGGACAGTCTCCTGTAATTCTAACAATGACATCTCCACCGTACTTTCTATATGTATCTATATATCTCTTCAAAACATAATTTTCTTCTCCCCTAAAAACCTGATATCCGTTTTTCTGGACTGCCTCAACCAAAGATTTCTCTTCATCCTGCTGAGAAGTAGCTAAGACAATTTCATCTATATATCTACTTTTTTTCAATCTATCTAATACATGCATAATCATTGGCTTGTCTAGTATTGGCTTTAATACTTTACCCGGCAATCTTTCAGAACCCATTCTTGCCTGTACAATGCAGAGTACTTTCATGCTTTTCTCCCTCCATACTTATAAAAGGTTAAATATACTTTCTAATTCGTATAATGTATTGACATTATAATCAGCCTCATATTGATCTCCCAGACATACTTGCATATGGTCTCCCAACTCTCGAATAACTCGAACCGTATGCATTCCTAATTTTTTGCATGAAATAAAATCCTTATGTGGATTATCCCCAATATAAACAAATTCTTTAGGATCCCCACCAAAATATTCAAGCATTGCTTGATAAGGCTTTTCGCTAGGTTTCCAATAGTCTCTGCCATGATCATCTGTTACAATAATTTTATCCATATATCTTTCAATTCCTAAAGCCTTAATTTTACTCCATTGCACAGTGTTTTTCCCATCTGTAATGATCCCTAATTGATAATCACCCTTTAATTTATCTAATATATATCTAGCATCTTCATATAATTCAATACTAGGTTTTGTTTCCCTATAAATACCAACTAATGTATGAATATCTTCTTCAATGGAATACATTTCACATAATATATTAAAGATCCTTCCTCTTCCTTTTTTGTAAAAAATATCAAGAATCTTCTCATATACTTCCTCTATGCATAATCCATGCTTTTCGCTTATGTATTTTGCCACTGCCATAAATCCACTATATACAAAATCTCTTTCATTATATAAGGTATCATCTAAGTCAAATAAAACTACTTTTATCATATGAGCCCTACCTTCTAGATAACTCTTATCTAATATCTCAATTCTTTACTTCTCCTAAAAATGCTCTCTCTCTTTATAGAGACCCTCTTTTATATAAATACTGCCCCATCATACCTAAGCATTGTAATTTCTTTAAATTCTCCAATGGTGGGCTTTATTGTGTTACTTAGCATCATTTGATTGAGCATTTCACTATAATCTACTCCTGCTTCAAAAGTCAAGGGGACCCCCCCCCCAAATCTAGGATTGATTTCAATGAACTTAATCTCATTAGTTTCTGTTACAATACATTGGATATTTAATGGACCAATAGCTTTAAGTCTTGATTCTGCATTGTTAAATCTAGACATTACAGCCTTCGTCTCTTTTATAATCTCTTTATGTCTTACAGTTTTAGCTTTACTCACTTCTCCGGCTCGCACTTCTAACCTTTCTCTAGGTACAATAGAAAGCACTTCACCTTCTAAACTACATAAAACATCGATTGTATATTCTGTTCCTTCAATAAACTCCTGAATAACTGGAATCTCTACATATTCAAGAAAAAATAATAGCTCTTTCTCATTCTTAACCTTGAAAACTCCTTGGCTGCCCATGCCGGATATAGGCTTAATAATAAGCGGATAAGTTACTACCTTGTCAGCAATTGCTTTTATAACATCTTCTTTACTAAATGACAAAGGAGTTTGTATTTTATTTTTTATAAAAAATTCATACGTTCGACTTTTATTATTACATATTTCAATAACTTCTCTATCACTTAATAGCAAGGTCACGCCAATATCAGCAAATTGATGCCTATGATCACATAATATGAAAAATTCTTTTTCATATAAAGGAATCAACATATCTACTTTTTCCAGCTTACAAATAGTAAGTAATTCATTTATAAAGTCTTTTTCATCATACCTAGGTACTTTATGAAAAGAATCAACAAAATACATAGCTGGAGCCAAGTTACTAGAATCTACACCTATTACATAGTTATCTTTTTTTAAATGTTGAATCAGTTGAACTCTTTTCCCTATTGCTGTGAGTAATATATTCATTTTACTCCTTCTTTCATTTTGCTAACTCTATTTTAATTTTTACACCCTAACACCTTACAGTTTGTTACACAAACAGTAAATTACTACATTAGACTCTATAATAACTAATAATCTTCTCAAACCCCTTTATTACATCTTCCACATCTTCATCACTCATAGCTGGAAATAATGGTACTGTTAACATTGCCTCATATAACTCTTCTGCTTTTGGACACAATCCTTTTTTATATCCTAATTCTTGATAATAAGGATGCCAGTATACAGGAATATAATGTACATGAGCACCTATTTTTTCTGCTATCAAAGCATTGTAGATTGCTTTCCTATCTACTTTTAATTTTGCTAAATCTAATTTAATCACATATAAATGATTAACAGTATCAGAAAAACTAGCATTTTTTTGAAGAATAATACCATCTATGTCTTTAAATGCTTCGTTATATCTTTCTACTATTTCTTTTCTTCTTTGAGTAAACCAGTCTAGTTTTTTCATTTGGCTAATTCCCAATGCTGCTTGAAAATCTGTCATACGGTAGTTAAACCCTAGATCTAGCTGCTCATAATACCATCCACCGCCGTCTTTATTCTTAAACTGCTCAATATCCCTAGTAATCCCATGAGATCTAAAGTTAATGAGTTTTGTATAATATTCCTTATTATTCGTAGTAATAATACCGCCTTCACCGGTGGTAATGGTCTTTACTGGATGAAAGCTAAACATGGTCATATCAGCTTGTCCACCGACCCGAGTTCCCTTATATTTGCTCCCTAAAGAATGGGCCCCATCTTCAATAATAATAATATCCCTGTCTTCTACTACATCCTTAATTCCATCAATATCCACTACTTGCCCTGTGAAATCTACAGGAATAATTGCCTTTGTTTTATTTGTAATTGCTTTTTCAATTGCTTTTGGATCTATATTGAAAGTTTCTGGATCTATATCTGCAAAAACAGGGACCCCTCCCATATACAAGGCACAATTTGATGATGCAGCAAAAGTGATCGGTGTAGTGATAACCTCATCTCCTGCATCCACTCCAGCTGCATAACATGCTCCATGTAAAGCAGCTGTACCGTTCGAAAATGCTACAGCATATTTCGCTCCTACATAGTTGGCTATTTCTTCTTCAAACTCCTTTACTTTAGGTCCTGTAGTTAAAAAGGAAGACTTTAGCACCTCATTAACTGCTAAACAATCTTCATCATCTATATACTGTTTTGCATAAGGCAATGGCTTATTTCTAATAGGTATTCCACCTAGTATAGCTGGTTTCATCTATATTCCTCCAGTAATTGTACCCTCTTTGTTATTTCAATTCTGCTATCTTTTGTCTTAACTCTTCTACATTCATCCATTCATTATTAGTTGCTGAATTATACTCAAATCCATCCCCTATTGGTTGTCCACCTTTTGTTAAAAATCTTTCCGAACTCCACCAATCAAAATGTGGATAAATAATATAGTGTTTTTCATATTCGTAGGTCAGCCTAGAATCATCGGTGGTAATCATTACCTCATGCAATTTTTCCCCTTCTCTAATCCCTATTTCTTTTAAACTGCAATCTGGTAACATAGCCTTTGCCAAATCTGTTATTTTAAAGGATGGAATTTTGGATATATAGGTTTCCCCTCCCCTAGATTCTTCTAAAGCTTTAAATACTAACTCTACCCCTTCTTCTAAGGTAATCCAAAATCTTGTCATTCTAAAATCTGTAATGGGGAGTTCCTGCTCGCCCTTATCAATTAACTCTTGGAAAAAAGGGATAACAGATCCTCGGCTACCAGCTACATTACCATACCGAACAACTGAAAAAACTGTTCCCTTGCCTCCTGAATAAGCATTGGCTGATATAAATAACTTATCTGATACTAACTTGGTTCCACCATAAAGGTTAATGGGATTGACAGCCTTATCTGTTGACAGTGCTACAACCTTCTTTACACCACAATCTAGGGCTGCATCCACAATATTTTGCGCCCCATGTATATTCGTCTTAATCGCCTCAAAGGGGTTATATTCACAGGCAGGTACTTGTTTCATTGCTGCCGCATGAATGACATAATCTATTTCTTTAAAAGCGCGATATAATCTTTCCTTATCTCTTACATCACCAATAAAAAAACGTAGCTTAGAAAATTTTTCTTTAGGTAAGATCTTTTGAAATTTAGCCCTAACCATAAATTGTTTATACTCATCTCGTGAATAGATAACGACCCTTCGTGGGTTATATCTTTGAAAAATCATTTCAATAAATTTTTGTCCGAAGGAACCTGTCCCCCCCGTGATCAATATTGCTTGATCATTTAGCATATCCTCTCACCTATTTCTTTTAAAATATATATTCTTCTATGTATATCGACAAATAAGAGCCTTTTCTATAATTTTTATAATGGGCTTCTTTTGTAACTGATTACCTAATTCCTCTAATGTACAATGGGTAGCTCCTTGTATATAGGCACCTTCAGCAGTACAATTGATAAATTCAATCTCTGGATTTTGTTGAATAGTTTTTTCAAACCATCTTAAAAACGTTTTTAACCCCTTATTTGTTGGATACATTTCTCCACTGATTCCCCGTACAAATTCCTGAAATGATGTTATATCTTGTACTCGTCTTCCATTTACATGGGTTTGTCCGCCTGTATAGCACAAATCTTGTCCTATAAAAATAATAGGATTACATCCCATAAGAAGAGCAAGACTAACACCCATAGTAGCTACAGAACCACCTACTTGAATACTATAAGGTTTTTCTTCTTCTGTGGCAGAACCTTCCTCATATAAAATATACTTGTCATAAGGATATTGATCCAGAAGCTGACTTGCTGTGGATAATAAGATTAAAGGAACATTTTCTTCCACACTTTTTAGATGATTATACACAAATTTCTGAGGGTCACTTTCTATAAAAAAATGAGGCCGAACTCCATTAGAAAGCAAAAAGTCTGCTGTTCTACCCACTGCAATAATAATGGCCTTCTCCTCATATTCCTTAAGTGCTTTCACATTTTGTTTCAAAGAAGGTCCTGCTGATACAACAATACAAGGAATATCTTTGCACTGATTTTTTAGTTTCTTACCAATGTTACCATATCCTTTTACTATATTCGCCTTATGATTTTCTTCCAGCATAGGTGAAAACTTCTCATGACTATTTTTCCATATTCGATAAGATTCTAAAATCTCTTTAAAGGGTTCATAAGGAATATGTTTTAAGGATGGTTCATAAAGAATAAACTTAATATTTTCCTTTGATAAATATTCTGCAAAAACCTTGCTTGCATTTTCCAAATTTTCATCTACCAATAAAATCACTTGGGGGTTTTGAAGACATTGTCTTAGACTTTCTTGCTCCAAAGCAATTTTTACAACTACCATATCAAGTTCAAATATATATAATTTCTGTTTTTCTTGTAGTAAATTCGCCAAAGCTTGAATATGGTAACCTAAACCCAAACCATAGACAACAAAATCGATCCCTTCTTCATAATGTTGCCTTGCAAAAGTTTCTCCTTGAGCTAGTGGTTTATAAGAACTATGTAAATAAAAATTTTGATTCCCATTTTGAACCTTTAGGGTTAGATTTCCATCCTTTGCTTCCTCTACAATATATTTATCCTGATCAATTTTTATATTACTAATCTGGTTCCAGTCTTTCCCCATCATTTCTCATTCCCTTAAACCTTTATTTTTTCTATCTAGAACCTACGTACACATTACTTTTCCTTAACAGTGCTTTGGTCATGTGCTTTAGCAACTCTTATATTTAAAACAATATTTTTACTCTATAATATGGAAAACCACTCTTCTAAAACAGGAAGTAATTCGTACTCTAATACGTCTCCTAATAAAATATAATCTGTATTTTCTAATGCCACATTGATTTCTTCTAAAGCAGAATTCAGTTGCACGATGTCTATCGAGTGATAGTTCTTAGTTCCATCTAGCGCTTCGCAAAGCCACTTTAACCCTTCGATAATCAAAGGAATTTGTTCTAACGCTTTCCCTTCTTCTCCTTGCCGTAAAAAATCCACTATGTTGGAAACCCCTGCTTGCAATCTTTGTAGGTAATCTTTAGCCGTAATAAGTAGCTCCCTTACTTGTTCATTCATCTATATACCCTTCTTTCTTCATGGTTTCAAAATATTCATCTAATACAGGTTCCATTTCTTCTATGGCATCTAACATACCTTGATATAAAGCTATGTTACCCTTCATAATACGTAGCCCTTGCTCTTCAGGTGTTTCATTTGGTTGTTCCTGACGATATAAAATCATATAACTTTCTCTTATACTCTTTTGTAAAATATAATCAAGTAAATTAAAGTTTTGTTGTTGCTTTTTTAACCATTCGTCATTATGATCTAATTGTTTCAATAAGTATCTATGATTTTTCTCATCAATTCGACCTATTTCATACATCTCTTTTATTTTTTCAGAACAATCTATTGATCTTCTTAGCTTATCTTTAATCTCACTAAATTCATTATAAGCCTTTCTCTGCTCTTTGACAATGTGTTCAATTTCTTCTTGTATAAACACTGGTGATTTTGTAAAAATCTCTTGTATTTTATCGGATATTGAATAAGCTGTTTTACAATATTTTTCTATTGCTGATTGTAAAGTCATTACTTCTGTTCCTTCTATATAGGCTCCGCCTTCTGTAGCATTGATATATCTCCGATCAGTTTGATCCGAGGCAATAGCATCTTGAAACCAATCTAAATAAGTTTTAAATGTATCATCAGTATAGACATATTCTTCTACATTGCCTTTTACCTGTATCTTTCTTTTTTTCTTCAAATTCGGTTTTCTTTTATCATACATTGTTCCCTCTGCATGATCCTTTCCACCAGTAAAAGCTAGATCTTGCCCAATAAAAACAATAGGATCTGCACCCATATATA
>JAAZLH010000316.1 GCA_012799415.1 Candidatus Epulonipiscium sp.
AAGGGTACCATAGGCAATAAATAATACAAATGAGGCTACATAGGTAATTAGGATTTCTTTTCTAAAAAATAATCCTTTAAAAAATGGCAATACAAAGATCAGGATCCCTAGAAGAATAAATATAGATATCTTCATTATGTTTTCCTGTGAAGTGGTGGTCGTTATGCTTTTCTTGCTCTTATTATATTTCGTTTTGTTATATTGTGGTTTTGCCAAAGTGAATCTCTCCCTAACTAAACTCTTGATTACTTTTGTACTTGGCTTTCTGTTGCTTTCCAATATTCCATAAAGAAAGCCACGAAGACTCCTATCATTAGCCCTAGTACAGCTGCTATGGCTACATTCATTGCTTTTTTAGGTGCAATGGGGTTGGTTGTTGGATATGCCTTTGAAATCACTGTAATAGTTGCATCTCCAATTTGAGATGACTCTGTAACTCGAAGTTCTTCATATTTTTTTACAAAGGCATCAAAAGTATTTTGAGCTATATTTACATTTTGATTTAATAATCTTTCTTGATGTCGTTTTTCTTCTAACTCAATTTGTAAAGTTTCTATCAACTTTTGAGTTTCTGCTATCTTTGTTTTTGTACTTTTTATATTTGCATCTACTTGAGCCTTTTCAATTTTTAATACTTGAACACTGCTTTCTAACATAATATAACTAGATGAACCGTTGCCATTTATTATATTATTAGGTTTCACCATTAACTTGTCTGCATTTGGGGCTACTGTTTCTGCCTCTGCAATGGCTGCTGTTAAGGCTTCTTTTTGTATTTCTAAGTCCACTAGCCTTGTTTTAAAAGCAGTAACTTGAGCTAATCTTGCACTTAGCTCATTTCCTAGTTCAGACGTTCCTCGTGGTTGGGATAAGAACTCTTTTAATTTTAGTAACTCTTCATCTAACTTTTCTTTTTCTATGGCCATTTGTGATTCTACATAGGTAGAGGCACGTGTCGCTTGTTCTTTGGCTTTTAATGATACGAATTCAACAAAGTTTTCTCCTACTTTATTGACAATTTCTGCTGCTTTTTCTGAATCATTATGCTGCATTTTAATGGTAATTAAGTTGGTATCTTTAATGGTTTCTAAAGTGATGGCTCTAGCCAATTTTTCCACATCATATTCTTCCTCTAAACCTAGATCTGCAATGGTTTCACGCATAACTCGTGGTGCTGTAATCTGCTGTCTATAGGTTTCTAAGGTCATTTGAGGTTGCTTAGATATGGCATTTAAAATATTATCAATACCATCTCCATTTAAATTGGTGGATTGAAGTCTTTCGCTAAAGTTAGATGCCATCAGTACCATTTTTGTTTCGTAAACTGGATCTAGAATAAAAAAGCTTACAATACCGGCTAAAAAAATTGATACGGCGGTAATCATAGCGATCAGTTCTTTTCTTTTTAGTAAAACCTCTATTAATTCCCTGAGGCTAATTTCTTCCATTCCTTGCATATCTTCCATAGTGGTTCCTCCCATTTCGATTTATACATCTATCTTTATAGATATTTACGTTTAAACTACTACGTAATTATACATCTCCTAGTTTCTGCGAATTTGGACTTTATCCTTCTTTTGTAACTGCCACCTCATGGTGAGCTAGTTTTTTACAAAACTCATTGTTTACAATGTGATTTTTTCTTATATAGGTCGGTACAATCTCTGATACATAATCTTTTATCTTTTCATCTGATCCTATATCTATAAGATTTTTTAAGTTTTCTAGGTTATTTAAAAGAAGCTTATAGTCAAGAGTTAATGGTTTACCGATAAAAATTTTTTGATATTTGGTATTTTCCATACCTTCTTCATCTAGGAGTAGTTCTTCAAAAAGCTTTTCCCCTGGACGTAAGCCTGTAAACTGAATAGAAATATCTTCATAAGGCTCTAAGCCAGATAGTCGGATTAAATCTTCTGCTAGGTTAGTGATTTTAACTGGTTCTCCCATATCCAGTACAAAAATTTCTCCCCCTTCTGCCATACCACCTGCTTGAAGAACCAATTGGGCAGCTTCTGGTATAGTCATAAAGTAGCGAATAATCTCTGGATGGGTTACTGTTACAGGTCCACCTTCTTGAATTTGCTTTTTGAATAAAGGAATTACACTACCATTACTGCCTAGGACATTACCAAAGCGAACAGCAACAAATTCTGTTTTGCTTTGCTTGTCCATAGATTGAATGATCATTTCGCATAGTCTTTTGGATGCCCCCATAATATTAGTTGGGTTTACTGCCTTATCGGTGGAGATCATAACAAATCGACCTACACCATATTTATCTGCTGCTTGAACCACATTAAAAGTGCCAAAAACATTGTTTTTGATGGCTGCCTTGGGGTTGTCCTCCATCAGAGGTACATGTTTATGAGCGGCGGCATGAAAAATAACATCTGGTCGTATTTCGCCAATGATTTCATCAATTCGTTTTTGGTCTCTTACAGAGGCAATAATGATTTTAAGATTAATATGTGGGTATTTTTTTTGTAGTTCATTTTGAAGATCATAAGCATTGTTTTCGTATATATCTAGAATAATGAGTTGATGGGGATGAAACTTTATAATTTGCCTACAAAGCTCAGATCCTATCGATCCTCCCCCACCAGTAACTAATATTTTTTTGCCCATTAAGTAGCTGCTAATCTCTTCGTTATGTAATGTCACTTCTTCTCTGCCAAGTAAGTCTTCTATTTGCACATCCCTAATTTGTTGCATGTTAATTTTTCCACCTATGAGCTCGTACATACCTGGAACAATTCGAACCTTTGCTTTTGTTCGTTTACACTCGTTTACGATTTCTTTGATTTCCTTTTTGCTTGCTGAAGGAATGGCAATAATGATTTCATCTATCTTCTTTTTGATACAAATGCTCATAATATCATAACGTTGCCCTAATATAGGAACTCCGTTGATTCTGGTACCTTCTTTTTTTACATCATCATCAATAATGGCCACAGGAACGCTGTTTAGTTGCTTATGATTTTTTAGCTCCCGTATGATCATGGCTCCTGCATCTCCTGCTCCAATAATCATGACACGTTTTGCTTGAGTTTTGATTCTTGATTCAGTTTCAGGTAAAAACCGAAGGATACGATAACTAAGCCGAATCCCACCAATGAAAAAGATATCTAAAATAGGAACAATGATGTAGATACTTCTAGGTAAATGACTTTGTTGAATAAAAAGGTAGCTAAGTACAGCTGTGTTGGAGACTACAGCAGATACTCCTACTTGAAAAAGTTCTTCTACACTGGCATATTTCCATAGGCTTTTATAAAGTTTAAAGTAGGTAAATACAACAAGTTTAATTATCGTAATTGGGATGATATTGTCTATGTACACTTTTAAGTATTGAGGTTCAATCTTTCCATCAAACCGTAAGTATAAGGCTAAGTAAAAGGCGGCATTAATGGCGATAATATCTACCATATATAATA
>JAAZLH010000317.1 GCA_012799415.1 Candidatus Epulonipiscium sp.
TAAGGATTCAACAATAAGGGAAATCTGATTTTCGCCTATGGATTTGGCACGCCAGTTAATAGAGTCTAAAGTATTGTATAGAAAATGAGGATCTATCTGGGATTCTAATGCTTTTAATTGAGCATCTTTTCTTAAAATTTCACTGACATAGTTTTTTTGGACCAAAGTTTTGATTTCATTTGCCATACTATCAAAACTAGTATGTAGAATACCTAGTTCATCATGTCTATTTGAGTAGTTATAAGTATCAGGCAGAATTTCCATATCAACATTTTGGAATGCTCGCATTTTTTTTGCCAGTATTTCAAGGTGTTTTGTAATGCTTTGAACCAAAGAGGAAGCAAGTGATAAGGCCAAAAGGATACTTGCTATTACTATTATTAAATAGATGAAATAGGTTCTTGAAATATATTTTTGTGTAGTAGTATAAGAAACCAAGCAGATATAATCTAAATCATAGTCGGGTATTGAATCTTTGACGGCAAAATATTGTTGATTATCTAATGTGATTACATCATAATTGGAGTTAAAACCGATTAAGGTTTCTGCTTGTTTTTCTGAAATAGAATCTGAACGATATAAAATATCCTCCCCATCAAGTAGTATAAAAGAGGAGTTTGAAAATTGTTCTCCAAAGTCAGTTGAATCACGGATTATTTCCTCTAAATCTACTTTTATAACTAAAAAGCCTAAGGTGTCTAAATTCATGTACTTAATTTTTCTTACAGAACGAGCAATCAATAATCCTTTTTCATTTCCATAAGATGAGATCCATTTAATAGCACCTTCATATTTATTTGTTATTGCTTTAATATCTTCATAGCCTTCTTTTTGAGGAAGAAGACGATGACTTCCAGTTGTAGGAATCGGGATATCGTTATAATATAAGCACATATAGTCTAAGTATTTGGTGTTAGAACTAAAATAGTAGGTATGTAATATATTATATAAATTACGACTTGCAATATTATGTTCTAAAGATTCTGTCTCATTATTTACAATAGCTAAATTATCTTGTATGCCAGCATCTGCTATGATCATACTTGAAGTAACTTCAACGGATTCTAATATAGAATGAATACGTTCTGCAGAATAGACCAAGGAGTTAGCAATGGAGCGATAAAGTAAGTTTTGGTTATTGTCCATGACCCCTTTCATGGCAAAAAGGGCAGTAAAGCCTACTAGAATAACAGCAGCAGAAGTAACCCCTATGAATTTATATTTTAAAGATAAATTTTTTATATGATTGATTATGGAGTGGTGTATTTGTTTCATTTGATTTATCCTCTATTGATAAGTTTTTTGCTTTTTTTATTATTTCCTTTAGATACTTTGGGGGTATGTGTCCATATTATATATAAAATAATACTATATTCTGTGGCAAAGTACAATTTAAAACTAACGGATTATATAAAAGGACGGTTTTTTGTAAAGGAAAGTCGCTTTATACCATTTATAATGATTTTTATATCATCTATACTTAAAATGTATTTAGTAAGGTTCGTAATAAGTATATAAACGTGAAGAGGAGGATTTTCATGAAAAGGAAGTTAGCTTTATTTCTAGTTATTGTTTTAACGATGATGAGTATGGTAGCATGTGGAACGAGCAAAGATGTAGGTTCTTCGAACCAAAATAATACCAGTAGTACCGATGACAAGAAAGGCAAAAGCTCTACAACCAATAATGAAGACAAAAAGACATTAACAGTTGCTTGGTGGGGGAA
>JAAZLH010000039.1 GCA_012799415.1 Candidatus Epulonipiscium sp.
GGTTGTCCAAATGCAAGTCGTGAAGAAATTATCGCTGCTGCAAAAGCAGCCCACGCTGATGAATTCATTGTCAAGTTAGAATTTGGCTATGATACGATTATTGGTGAACGTGGAATCAAATTATCTGGCGGGCAGAAACAAAGGTTGTCTATTGCTCGTGCTGTTCTAAAAAATGCTCCTATTTTAGTTTTAGACGAAGCAACGGCTTCTGTGGATGTGCAAACAGAAAAATTGATTTATGAAGCCATGGACAAAATTGTGGAAAACCGAACCACTTTAATGATCGCTCACCGCCTTTCTTCTGTTAAAAAAGCAGATAAAATTGTAGTGCTAAATGAAGGAAAGATTGAAGAAATGGGTACCCATGATGAATTAATAGCAAAACAAGGTCTATACTATCGACTTTGTCAAATTCAATTTCAAGAACAAGATACTTTCATGGGAGAACTGAGTGTGTCTAGCTAAAAAAGGCTAATAAAAAGCTCTTCACTATAGAAGTTAAATTTCTATGATGAAGAGCTTTCTTCTTATTCTAGGATTCCTATTCTATTGTTTTACAACTAGATCCATATATCTTTTCAATATCCTCTGCTGTTACAAGCCCTGGATGGTTCTTTAGCTTAGCCGCATTGCTGACCATTCCTTCTGTATATTGTTGTATTTCTTCTTTTGTTAATATGATTGGTTCCCCTAAAATCTCTGCTAGGAAGTTTCCTAAGGTCTCTTCTGTTTCCATTCCTAAAATATCTAAAATCCGTCTTGTTTTTTCTTTGTTTGGATGCATCTTTATATATTCCTTCATCAGCAATCCATTGGCTTTACCATGAGTAATATCTTTAAAATAAGTAAAAGCATAGCCCATTCCGTGAGGAAGAGAAGTACCTGTTTGAGCAATGACCATTCCTCCAATAGTAGAAGCCAAAATCATTTTTTCTCGTTGTTCTAAGGTCCATTTTTTACTTTGTAGGGCACTGATACAATCCTTCCATAAAGCCATCCCTTGCTCTGCCCATAGATCACTAAGTACATTGGCCTTTACAGTAAGGTATCCTTCTACCAAATGAGATAAAGCATCCACTGCTGTATCTATGGCAACTTGATCAGGCATGGTCTCAAAATATCTTGGATCTAAAAAAGCAACATGAGGAAAAATCTTCGGTTGAAAGTTTACCTTTGTTTGTAGATTGTGATCTGTAAAGATTGCGTAGGGGGTCGTTTCTGTTCCTGTCCCTGATGTGGTTACCACTGCAACAATGGGTAAAGATTGTAGATCTCCTTGCTGAAATAGATCATGTACCGTACAGGTAGGGTTTTGCACTAATACCCCAATGCCTTTGGCCGCATCCACTGGTGATCCACCACCAACCCCAATGACAAATTGAGCTTGAAAGTCTTTCCCCATTTGTGCTGCCTTTTCTAAAGTCTCAAGAGAAGGATTTTCTTCTACCTCATCAAAGATAAGACTTTCGATTCCTTGATCTTGTAAACTTTGTAGTATATCATCTAGAGATCCATTTTTCTTAGATGAAGAACGTCCCGTAACGATTAAGACCCTTTCCCCATAATTCTTGAGTAAATGTTGATTTTCTTTTATGCAGAATGCTCCAAAATAAATTTGGGTCGGCATATAGTATTGAAAGTTCATCATTGTTTCCATCCTTCCTTTTTATTGCTTTCTATTTTTTATTGCTTTATATTTAGTTTAATGTGTTTTCCTTCTACTGTCAAAACATTTCCTATGATCGATGATCCTTCACTACATTTAGGATAACAATCATGATTCGTATCATATATACGATATGTAGCTCATTAGCATTTCTATCTTGTTGTATATTCTTTCTTATCTTTTCATACACTATATTATGAATTAGTAAGGAGAATGTATATGAACAAACCTTATATAAAACGTGTTTTCCCTGGTGGGAATACCCCCCAAGGTTTTTATTCTTTCTATGATTTTATTCTTTCTAAAGAAGAAGGAGAAAAACTTATTATTCTTAAAGGAGGTCCTGGGGTTGGTAAATCTTCCTTTATAAAAAAACTAGGACAAAAATTTTTAGACTTAGGATATGATTTGGAATACCATCATTGTTCTTCTGATCCAAAGTCCATGGATGGTCTGGTGATTCCTGCTCTGAAAATCGGAATTATAGATGGTACAGCCCCCCATATGATAGACCCTATTTATCCAGGGGCCATCGATGAGATTCTTTATTTGGGAGACTTTTGGGATGAAAAAGGGCTAAAGGAAAATAAAAAAGATATTATTCGTATTAAAAAACAAACCAGCGGTTTTTTTCAGACTGCTTATCGTTATTTAAAAGCTGCAGGAATCATCTATGAAAACTGGGCCCTTACAGGTTTACCCTTGATTTCTTGGGGAGAGTATCATCTAAAAACGGATTCTCTGGTCAAAGAAATATTTAAAGATATTCCTATCTCCTTGACACCAGGTAAAAGGCGGCATTTATTTGGTTCTGCTATTACTCCAGAAGGCTTAACAGATTTCTTGCCAAGTATCTTAGAGCAAAGTACAATCATTTATCGCATTATAGATCAGCCTACCATTTCAGCTCAAAGTCTAATGAATACCATTGCTAAAGAAGCAATGATTCACGGATTTTCTATTGAGTCTTACCATTCCCCTATTGTCGTGGATAAAATAGAAGATTTACTAATTCCTGATTTAGGTATTGCCTTGACTGTATCCAATCCATATCACAAAGCGGATATCACCCCTACTTATACAATCGACTTAACAACCTGCATCAATGCAGAGGAATTACCTTACATCCAAGCTGAATTAGAAGAAGATCAAAAATTATTTGAGGAACTACTGAATAAAAGTATTCACTGTCTAAAAAAAGCAAAGGCTTCTCATCACGAACTAGAAAGATGCTATATTCCCTATATGAATTTTTCTTTGGTCGATGAGTTAATCGAGAAAACATTTCAACGTCTTGTAGAAACAATAAAAGTCAGGGACCGGTAACCAATACCGACCCCTGACTTTTCTATTCTTATAAGAAATATTGTACACCTGCTCTAAAAATCTTTTGATCTTTGTCTCCAGGAATATTCTTATTTACATTCTTGCCAATTCGCTCAGAATGCCCCATTTTTCCTAGTACTCGCCCATCTGGACTAGTTAACCCTTCAATAGCATAATAAGAACCAAAAGGATTATAAGGAAGTTCATAAGTTGGTTTTCCTTCATGGCCTACATACTGAGTTGCGATTTGACCTTTATCTAACCAAGCTTGTACTTGAATTGGACTTGCAATAATTCGTCCTTCTGCACTAGATACAGGAAGTGTATGAATATCTCCCACCTGTACTTGAGCCAACCAAGGGGATTTGTTGGATGCGACTTTGGTCTGAACCATAGTAGCCATATGTCGCCCTACTGTATTCGTCGTTATTGTAGGTGACTCATTGGTAAGCTCTCGAATTTCTCCATAAGGTACCAAGCCAAGTTTCATCAATGCCTGAAAGCCATTTCCAATTCCCAATAGTAACCCATCTCTGTTTTCTAACAGGTCCATTACTGCATCTGCAAGCCTTGGATTTCTAAATAAGGTGGTAATAAATTTAGCAGCTCCAGCTGGTTCATCTCCTGTGCTCATGCCACCTGGAAGGGCGACTATTTGAGATGAGCGAATATATTGTTCCATGGCCTCAATTGAGTCTTTAATCCCTTGGGGCTGTGAATTTTTAAATACAAAGGTTTCTACTCTTCCTCCTGCTTCACGGAAAGCTTTTTCCACTTCATATTCTCCATTGGTTCCTGGGAATATAGGAATGAATACCTTTGGCTGTCCTATTTTACTTTTTACTTGATATACTTCTGGTGCAACATACTGTTTCTCAGGGATTTCACCACTTACCTCTTCTATGGCTTTGGTAGGAAATACGCTTTCTAATGGACTAGACCAAGCATCCATGGCTTCCACCACATTCAAGTTCATATCCCCAATTTGAAGCCAAGGTGTCTCTGTGGTTTCTCCAATGATTTCATAGGTTTGTCCTGCAAACACATCCTCTACATCTTCTTTTTTCATTTCTACAACTAAGGAACCGTAAGCAGGGGCAAACCAAAAGTCATTTTCTTTTGCAAGAGCTGATTGAATTCCAACCTGATTTCCAAAAGACATTTTAGATAGGGCTTCTGCAAGTCCGCCACCACCTACTGTATGAGCAGATACTATTTTACCTTTTTTAATACCCTGATTCACTGCTCCATACAGTGATTTTAATTCCTCCCATTTTGGCATTTCCCATTCATCTCGAAGGACTGGTAAGTAAACCAATGTATGACCTGCTTCTTTTAAATCTGGTGAAATGACTTGTTCAACATCTACTACATTGACAGCAAAAGCAACCAGTGTAGGTGGAACATCTAACTCATGAAAACTGCCAGACATACTATCTTTTCCGCCAATAGCAGGTAAATCTAAGATCCTTTGTGCATAGTAAGCACCAAGAACAGCACTAAAAGGTTTTCCCCATCGCTTTGGATCTGCTCCAAGACGTTCAAAATACTCTTGTAAAGTTAAGCGAATGGTACGATAATCTCCCCCTATAGCTACAACCTTTGATACAGCTTCTACCACTGCATAAAGGGCTCCATGGAAAGGGCTCCATTTCGATAATGTAGGATTGTATCCATAAGTCATGATGGTTCCTGTAGAGGTTTCTCCATGGAGTACAGGTAATTTTGCTACCATTCCCTCTGCTGGGGTCATTTGATATTTTCCACCATAGGGATGCAATACTGTTAAACCACCTGCTGTACTATCAAAAATATCCATCAATCCTTTTTGGCTACAAACATTGAGACTTTTTAAATTTTCTAGCCATAAAGATCGTAAAGATGATTCCTCTTCTTCAACCTCTATGCCTCTATTAAAGTAATTATCTTTTTCTTCTGGAGCTGTTACCACCACTGTTGTATATTGTTTCGATCCATTGGTATCTAAAAATTCTCTTGCCAAATCTACAATGAGTTCTCCCTGCCAAGAAATCCGAAGTCTTGGATTTTCCGTCACAACTGCTACCACCGTTGCTTCTAGATTTTCTTCTTCAGCCTTTTTTATAAATTTTTCTACATCTTTTGGATCTAAAACTACAGCCATTCTTTCTTGTGATTCAGAAATAGCCAGTTCTGTACCGTCTAAACCTTCATATTTAGTAGGAACTGCATCTAAGTTTACTTCTAATCCATCTGCCAATTCTCCAATGGCAACAGAGACTCCCCCAGCTCCAAAGTCATTAGACTTTTTAATCATTCGGCTGGTTTCTTTATCTCTAAAAAGACGTTGGATTTTTCGCTCCATAGGAGCATTTCCTTTTTGTACTTCCGCTCCGCAAGTATGAATAGATTCTTCTGTATGGGCTTTAGAAGATCCTGTAGCACCACCACACCCATCTCTTCCCGTGGGACCTCCTAAAAGAACAATGATGTCACCGGGCTCTGCTTTCCCTCGAACCACATTTTTCCGAGGAGCCGCTGCCATGACTGCTCCTAATTCCATTCGTTTAGCTACATAACCTTCATCATAAATTTCTGCTACTTGTCCTGTAGCAAGGCCAATTTGATTTCCGTAAGAACTATATCCTTTGGCTGCCGTTGTGGTAATGGTTCTTTGAGGCAATTTCCCTGCCAAAGTATCTTCTATGGCTGCTCTTGGATCTCCACTACCTGTAATTCTCATGGCTTGGTATACATAGGAACGTCCTGAAAGTGGATCTCGAATGGCTCCACCTAAGCAAGTAGCTGCTCCCCCAAAAGGTTCAATTTCTGTAGGATGATTATGAGTTTCGTTTTTAAACATAACCAGCCATTCTTCTTCTTCACCATCAATCATGGCCTTTGTAATAATACTACAGGCATTGATTTCATCTGATACTTCTAGGTCTGCTAGTTTTCCTTCTTTGCGTAGTTCTTTCATGGCCATTAAAGCTAAATCCATTAAGGAAACTGGTCGTTCTTTTCCTTCGTATACAGATACTCTCCCCTGTAAATATTGTTGGTAAGCTTCTTCTATAGGTGTTGTAAAATGACCTTTTTCAATTTCTACTTCTTCAATCTCAGTTAGAAAGGTTGTATGGCGGCAATGGTCAGACCAATAGGTATCTAGAACACGAATTTCTGTAATACTTGGGTCTCTTTTTTCTGTGCTGGCAAAGTATTCTTGACAAACCAAAAAATCTGCTAAAGTCATAGCCAAACCTAATTCTTGGCGTAATTCCTCTACTGCCTCGCCTTTTTTATCAATGAATCCTTGAACAATAGCAACTTTTTCTGGTTGATCCCATTTCATTTCTAAAGTCTCTGGTTTTTGGAAAGAAGCTTCAGTTCCATCTACTGGGTTAATGCAGTATTGTTTGATTCTTTTGACTTCTTCTCGTGAAAGACTTCCAGCTAAAACAAATACTTTAGCCACTTCTACCAATGGGTTTATATCAGGATTGATAGCCTGGATACATTGAATGGTGGCATCTTCTCTTTGATCATATTGCCCAAGTAAATACTCCATAGCAAAAGCCTGTTCATTTTTTGCCATCGGAAATTCTTCTTCATATAAAAACTCTATAGGTGCTTCTGCAAAAATAGCGGTACAAGCTTTTTCATAGACTTCCTTAGATATAAATTGCAAATCGTACCTTGTTAAAATTCGTACTCCCTCTAGATTGTCTAGATGTAATTGCTCTCTAAGCTCTTTTAGCAAATTGGTTCCTTCTACATCTAAACCTGTTTTTTTCCCTACATAAATTCGCTTTATATCCATGCTCCTTGCCCTACTTTCTCCGTTTATTTGGTTTTATTTTATCATATCTCATATTATAAGTATAATTAACTTTTCTTATCTTATTTATTAGAACTACTTATAAGTAATCGAATCCATTCTTGAGTTCCTCTTGATAAAGGAATACTATTTAAATAAGCAATGCCAAGTTCTCTTTTTGGTATCATCTCTTGAACAGGTAGTATCTGAATATCCTCCTTTGAAATATCTTGAATACATTCTTCTGGTACAATGGAAATTCCCAATCCAATTTTACAAAGTTGTACCAACAAATCTAAACTTCCAAGTTCAATTTCTGGTTCTATATAAATTTCTTGTTCTGCTAAAAATGTGTCAAAAAAATGTCTAGTAGCTGTTGGTTTTTCCAACATTAAAAAGGGCTTATCTTCTAATTCCTTAAGAGATAAAAGTCTTTTTTCATTGATCAGTGAAAAGAATGCTTTTCCTACAATAAACACATCTTGAATTTCCCGAAAAGGAAGTACTGTAATCTGAGAGGTAAGATGAGGATTGGGCAAATGAATAACAGATACATCAACTTGTCCTTGCTTTAAAAGATGGATCCCCTCTGGAGATGTACGGTTAGTAATTTGAATCTTCATATGAGGATAGAACTCTGAAAATTGTTGAAAATAAGGCAGCAAATAATACCGACAAATGGTATCACTAGCCCCTACTCTAATTTCTCCTCTTTGTAAGGATAAGGTTTCTTGTAAATTTCGCTCTCCTGTTTTAATGAGATGAAATGCGGGCTCAATATGCTGTAATAAAAGTTCTCCTTCTTGGGTTAATTTTACTTGCTTTGTATGTCTAAAAAATAAAGGGATATCTAATTTTTGTTCTAAATTTTTAATGGATTGACTCACCGCAGATTGTGAAATATAAAGTTGTTGGGCTGCCATAGAAAAACTTAAACTTTTTCCCACATAATAAAATACTTTATATAATTCAAAGTTAATATCCATACAAAAAAGCTCCTTTTATTCCACATTTTCATTGCTTTCTTCTTTATCTTTATGATACAATGGAAAAAGCTTGAATGCAAGAAAAAGCCAGTTTACCTAGGTTTTCCAGTTTTTTATTTTGAAAAAATAAAAAACTTTCAAATATCACTAGCTTTTTTAAATAACATATAGTATAATAAATCATAGAGTTTGATTACCTAGGTTGTGTAGGAAACTTTAAAAAATTATTTGGAGGCTTTTATTTATGAAAACAGGTACAGTAAAATGGTTTAACAACGAAAAAGGTTTTGGATTTATCGAAGTTCCAGGAGAGAAAGATGTATTCGTTCATTTCTCAGCTCTTACAGGAGAAGGTTTCAAATCTCTTGAAGAAGGACAACAAGTAACTTTCGAAGTAGAAGAAGGCGACCGTGGTCCTCAAGCTAAAAACGTTGTTAAATTATAATTAAGTGACCGCAAAAGGGATGGCAATTAGCCATCCCTTTTTTTATTTCTTCTCTTCTAGATTTAAGGTCATTTCTATAATCTGAATCATTTGCTCTTCTGTTAATCCACCTTGCACCTGTCCATAGACATTTCCTTCTTTATCAATCATAAAAGTAGTAGGAAAAGCACGAATCCCATAGCTTGTAGTAATGGATTTATCAGTATCATAAAGAACTGGAAATGTATAGCCTTCTTCCCCTAACCATTCATTTACTTTTTCAACGGATTTTTCTCTTGGTTGAGTTTGATCATTCACTGCCAAAAACACTACATCTTCTCGATCCCTTGTATACTCTTCATAAACAGTTTGGATATGGGGCATTTCCTCAAGACAAGGGGGACACCAACTTCCCCAAAAGTTTAAAAAGACTACTTTTCCTTTAAAATCAGATAAAGTGACTTCCTCCCCATGCTGATTGATAGCCGTAAAGTCTGGAGCAGGTATCGGTTCCTCTACCTCATCTTCTCCCTCAATCTCTCCACTGGCTCCTGTTTCCTCACTTTTACCTCCCTGTTCCTCCACCTTTCCTGATGGGTCAGATGGAAGCTTCTCTGACTTTTGACTACAAGCACCTAATACAAAGACACTAGTTACAACCAACAAACCTATTAAGATTTTTTTTATTTTATTTTTCATTTTCTACCTCCTGCAAAATTTATGAAAACACAGCACCTAAAACATCTAAGTAGTTAAAATAGATAAGAATACCCATAATCATAAGTAACACACCACTGACAATTTTAATTACAGGAAAATAAGGCATGATCTTTTTGAAACTAGACAGAAACTTTCCTAGGGCCAACGCAATAAGAACAAAAGGAATACTCATTCCTAAAGAGTATACCCCTAAAAGCCCCATACCTTGCATAATATTCTTTGTATTACCTGCTAAAATTAAAACTGATCCTAAAATAGGGCCAATACAAGGAGTCCAACCAAAGCTAAAAGTAATACCCAAAAGCATGGCTTTAAAAAATCCTGGTGCCTTTCCCTTCACTTGTAGCCTCTTTTCATAATTTAAAAAAGGAAGGGTAATTAAACCTGTATGATGAATCCCAAAAATGACAACTATGATCCCTCCGATTTTTCGCAATAAATTACCTTGTTGAAGTAAAAAACCTCCTAGCAGACTGGCTCCTGCTCCCAACGAAATAAAAACCAAAGATAGTCCTAATGCAAAGCCCAAAGCATTAAAAATCAAACTCTTTCGAAGAGCTGTACTGGCTTTTATATCATCTACAGAAGCTCCAGCTAAATAACTGATATAAGCAGGTAATAAAGGAAGAACACAGGGTGATAAAAAAGAAAGGATACCTTCTGCAAAAACAATCCAGATAGATAAATTTGGTGTTAACACGTATTTCTCTCCTCCTTGTACAATGGATTTAGGTTATTAAAGGTAAGTTCATTATCTGTGACATGCTCCCACCATTTGAAGAGGTGGGGTTTCAAAGTCTGCATTAGTAAATATATATTACTAACTATATTTTAATATTCATATTAACAGATGTATTTGGTTTTTACAAGGATTGTTAAAAATTAAACTTAAAAAAGACCCTAAGGGCCTTTTTTAAGTTTGCTTTTCAACATAAATTTTATCTAACAATATTAAAATTTATTGCCTATGATAGAATAGAGAATTTTCATCAACATTATGCACTATATTCCCTTCCACCATTGTCAATTTAATATGAATATCATCATCAAAAAGAACAAGATCTGCATCTTTTCCAACTGCGATAGTTCCTTTTTTTTGCTCTACTCCGATAATTTTAGCAGGGGTTTTTGTCATCATTTTAACAGCATCCACTAGAGAAACGTCTGTCAATTTTAACATAGTTCTTACTAGCCTATCACAAGTGGCTATGCTGCCTGCAAAATTAAGTCGATCTGGCATTTTTGCAACACCATCTTCTATGATTACTTTTGTACCATCTTGTAAACTCCCCAAAATGCTTTCTGATACATTTTGCCCTGCTGCACGCATAGCATCTGTAACCAAGGCAATTTTTGATGGAGATTTTACTTTTACTATCAATCTCAAAAGACTTGCTGGTAAATGGACGCCATCAGCTATAATTTCTACTGTCATATCATCAATTAAATAACCTGATTCAACAGCACCTGCATAGCGCATTCCATTTCGTCTAGTAACACCTGACATGCCAGAATAAAAATGAGTCATATGAGTATAGCCTCTTTCAAAAGCTTCTTCAATCTCTTCATAAATCCCATCTGTATGAGCAATAGAAGGAAGAATACCTTTGTTTTTTAAATATTCCCCAAATTCAAATCCTCCTGTAACTTCAGGCGCGGCACTCCAACGTGTAATTTTATCTGAGAGACTCAATATTTTTTCATAATCTTCTTTTTCTGGATTTTTAATATATCTAGGATCTTGGGCTCCTTTTTGTGAATGAGCAAAGTAAGGACCTTCCAAGTGTATTCCTAAAAATTTTGCTCCTTTTTTATTTTCCTTTAAAGCACTTTCATACGCTTGAAAAGAAGCCATTAATTCCTCATTTGTAGATGAAAGAGAAGTTGGTGTCATAGATGTAGTGCCAAATTTAGCATGGGTTTCAGCTATTGTTAAATATGCTTCTTTTGTTCCATCCATAAAGTCTGCTCCACCACCACCATGGACATGTATATCAATAAATCCTGGTGATAGATAATTGTTTTTAGCATCTATGACTGGCATATTTTCCGTCTCTATATAAGGTCCTACATATGAAACTTTTCCTTTCTCTACAATGACACAAGTATTATTTACGATTCGTAAATCTGTGATTAAACGTGCGTTTATGATTTTAATAGCAGTCATATCTACTCGCACCCTTTCAAATACTATCTTTTTTATGATACTGCTACGTCTTTTTTGTAAATTACTTCTGAAGCAGAATCATGATCTAAAAATAGCGTCATATTTTTATGTGTTTTTAGAATTGTAGCTGGAACAAGATTAGAAACTGGGCTTTCAAAAGTATCTTTTATAGCTTTTGCTTTCACTTTAAAAGGTACACAGGAAACAATGTGTTTGCACTGCATAATTTGATGTACCGTCATTGTAATAGCTTGTTTTGGTACATCCTCTATTGTTTCAAACCAGCCTTCTCCAACTTGTTGTTTTTTACAAGTATCATTTAGATTCACTACGATATATGCATCTTTTGTTTGAAAATCCGCTGGTGGATCATTAAAAGCAATATGAGCATTTTCACCTATACCAATCAATCCTAAGTCAATAGGCTCTTTTCTAATGGCTTCTGTTAATTCCGCAATGGTCTCTTCTACATCCCCTTCTCCATCAACTAGATATGCTTGTTTCAAATCAATCTGACTAATAAAACGTTCTTTTAAATACTTACGAAAACTAGCAGGATGACTTTCTGGAAGGTTGATATATTCATCTAAATGAAACATCTCAACTTTACTCCAATCAATATCTGATTCTATCAATGCTTTTATTGTATCAAATTGAGATGCTCCTGTAGAAAGTATAATCCTCGCTTTTCCTTTTTCATCAATGGCTTTTTTTATAATATCTGCACAATATTTAGCAGCCTCTCTACCTAATTCGACAGAATTTTCTAATATGTTAATCTTCATTTCTACGCCTCCTAATTGTTAATACAGCAATTTTCTATTATTTATATTAAATTTAAAAAATGAGTTAATCCTTTGTTTACTTTATAAAAAAGATATTATATACTAAAATATATAATTCTATATTGCTTAAGAAAGAGGTGTCCTTCCATGCATGATCCTTATACCCGTAGAACTTTTAATGAGTATATTATTGTAAATAAATCTGATAAGCTATCCGATGCTAGTAAAAGGTGGGACCATTATCATGATTTTTATGAACTCTATTTTTATTTAGGGAAAGAAATGAGTTACTTTATCGATACAAAAACCTATACCATTTATAAAGATGATATCGTTTTAATCGAGCCTTTCCTTCTTCATAAAACCGTTTATAATCCCACCAGTGAAAGAAATCGAATTTTAGTTCTGTTTCACCCACAGATTTTAAGTTTCATGGATGGCCCTGAAAATGAAGGGGTAGCCCATGAAATCGAGATGCTTTTTGCCCAGAAACGAAAGTTTTCTTTTCGAAGCACTGATAGCAAAAAGCTCTTCTATGATGCTATGCAGCGTCTTTTACATGCCTCACAGACAGAGAATTCTTCTTTTAAAAACACAAAAGTACGTTGCGCTTTAACAGAACTTTTTATTACTCTATTAGATTTATCCTATGATGAGGATATAGAAGAGTCCAATCATACTCTTTCTCCAAAAGAAAAATTAGTCCATGATGTTATTACGTATATCAATGAAAATTATACCTCGGATATTACGTTGGAAATGATTTGCAAAGAATTATATGTTAGTAAATATTATCTTTGTCATACTTTCAAAGAAACCACAGGAGTAACTGTTATTTCTTTTATCAATACGAAACGTCTTTCTGAAGCTGAAAGACTTTTGCGTTATTCCGCACTGAATATAACTGAAATTTGTCAAGCTGTTGGATTTAATAGTATCAGTCATTTTATCAATCTTTTTAAAAAAGCTTACCAATGCACACCTAGTGTTTTTAGAAAAAACTTAGAAACAGAAATTCTTATCCCTTAATTCCTGTGCTAGCGATTCCTTCAACAAAATATCGCTGTGCAAAAAGGAAAACGATAATAACAGGGGCCATGGTGATAACAGCTCCAGCCATTCTGATTCCCATATTTGCATCTGCTTCTGGAGAAGAATTTAATGTTAGCAGTCCTAAAGTTAACGTATAAAGAGATCTTGACTTTAAATATAGTAAAGGCCCCATTGTATTGTTCCATGCCCCAATAAAAGTAAATATAGCAAGAGTTGTAATAGAGGGAATAGATAGGGGAAGATATATCTTAAATAGGATAAGCAATGGATTACAGCCATCTATTAAAGCAGATTCATAAAGTACAGAGGGTAAACTTTTATAGTTTTGATGAAGCAAGAAGATACCAAATGCACCACCTAAAAAACTAGGGATAATAAGGGGAGCATACGTATTCAGCAAACCTAATTTGGACCAAATAAAATAATTTGGAATCATGGTTACTTGTGATGGCATCATCATAGTAGCTAACATCAATGTAAATAATACTTTTTTTCCTTTAAAATCAAACATGGCAAAGCCAAATCCTACAAGAGATGAGGATAAGATTACCCCTAAAACATCTAGTGAGACAATCAAGAAACTATTTAAAGTATATTGCAGGAAAGAAAGTTTTTCCCAAACAACTTTAAAACTTTCCACCGTAAAGGGTCTAGGAATAAACTGGGGTGGTATTTTCAATATATTCTCCGGTGTTTTAAAAGCATTAGAAAGTAACCATAAAAATGGAATTAACATAATAAACGCACCGATTGTTAAGAGAATATAAAATATGCTTTTTTTAAATGCATTAGCTATCATAATGCACCCACCTCTTTTCAAATTGTTTCTGTAACATGGTAATAATCAGTATAATAACAAACAGGATCCAAGCCATAGCTGATGCAGGCCCCATTTTTCCATAAAGAAAAGCTTCTCTATAAACCATTAAATTAACAATGCTATTTCTAACGGGAAGAGAGAATATGTCAAACATAGTAAGGAATACATCAAAGGCAGTAAACGCTGCGATAGTTGACATAATCATAACTAAAAAGACCATAGGTGATATCATAGGAACTGTTATTTTCCTGAAAATTTGCCCCTTGGTCGCACCATCAATTTCAGCCGCTTCAATAATTTCTGACGGAACATTTTGTAGCCCAGCTAAAAACATAACCATGGATTGGCCTAACCCTTTCCATACATTCATTAAAGCCAGACTTCCAATAGCTACCCACCATTTATCACTATCAAACCAGTAGGAACCATTAAAACCAATGAGCCGTAGAAAATAGTTTAGCAAACCATTTTCATATCCATATAAAAACTTCCATATAGTAGCACCTGCTACCCAAGGAGTTACAACGGGTAGGAAATAAACAACACGATATAAGCCCTTAAATTTGATTTTTTGATTCAGTAGATTTGCAATAATAAGTGCAAAAATAGTTTGAAGTGGAACAAATATTAAGGCAAAATAAAATACATTTCTAAAAGCAATCCAAAAAACAGGATTTTTTAAGGCTGTAATCCAGTTTTTCAAACCAATAAACTCAGGTGGATTAAACATATCCCATTTGGTTAAGGATATATAAGCTGAAAAACCAACAGGAAATACAAAGAAAACAAGACATCCCAAGATAAATGGAGAAACAAAAAACAATCCCCAAAAGTTGCTTTTCCTCATATCAACTCCTCCTTTCATTCTTTATTACAGTTATCAAAAAGGTATTTCTAGACCATTCATATATAACTCCGTGTAGGACCCTTTTAAAACCAAAGAGCACATCTATCCATAAGGAGTTATATATGAAATCTAGTCTACTACTACCTAAAATTTAAAACTTTACTCTTTACTTTTATTTAAAATGCTCATCTAGTACTTTTTGAACCTCTTTTTGAATTAAATCCAATCCTGCTGCCGGATCAATTTTTGCTTCTAGAATTTCGTTGAAAATAGGTTGAGCTGCTGTTCTCCATTCATTCCAACATTTGTTTTCATCAAGAGTTACTCCGCCTTCAGCAACTCCTTCTGTATATGCTTTTTTATTTGCTGGCTTAAAATCCAATGTCTCTACATAGGAAAGAGCCTCTTTATTAACAGGAATGGTAGAACCACTACTAGCAACTATTTTTTGAACATCAGCACTTAAATAGTACTTTAGGAAAGTCCAAGCTGCTTCTTTATTCTCTGGTTTTGCTTTAGAGAAAATAAGCCAAGTATTCCCCACATTTGGTACAGTTCGACTACCATCAAATCCTAAAGGTAGCTTGACTGTATCATAATCTAAATCAGGATAGTTTTTATTTAAAACTGTTTCTCCTAAGCTATATTGTAAAAACATCATAGCGCCTAAGCCATTACCAAACATTTGTCGAGCGCCTTGCATTTCTCTCATAGCAGATAAGGTAGGGCTTACTTTATAAGTATGAATCATATTGACCCACTCTGTAATTCCCTTTAAAGACTTTTCATCAGTAAAAGCTGCTTGGGTTTTAGTATCATCTAATGCTTGCCCACCAGCCGAATTAATCCATGGGAACCAACCATCCGTAATCCCACCTCCAACAAGGAAGCCCCATGTATCTGTTTTACCATCCCCATCGGTATCTCTTGTTAAAAGCTTGGCTGCTTCAATCATATCTTCATAGGTCCAATCATCTGTAGGATAAGGTACATTGGCTTCATCAAATAACTTTTTGTTATAAGCAAGGGCAATAGGGTTTCCTCCATGAGGTAGACCAAAAACTTTTCCATCTACTTCTGCTGCTAAAAGAGTAGATACTGCATATTCATCTAGATTCAAATCTCGATCAATATAAGGTTTTAAATCTTCAGCGGCACCTTTTGCACCATAACCAATAACGGCTGCATTTTCTTGGAACCAGATATCAGGTGCATTTCCACCTGCAATCTGTGTCATAACCTTTTTAGTAAAATCTCCCCAAGGCGCTTCATCAATATCAAGAGTAATATGAGGATATTCTTTTTTAAATCCTTCAATGATTTCTTGATTTGTTACATCATAGCCACCAGGTAATCCAAGAGATAATGTAATAGGTTTAGGTGGTTCTGGCTCTTTTTCTTCCGGCTTTTCTGTATTTGATGTGTCTGTTTGTGTGTTAGATGCAGGAGGTGGGGTATTGTCCTTTGCTTTACACCCTGCAAATAAGGATACAACCATAGTAAAAATAAGAACTACTGAAAATAATCTTTTCTTCATAATCTTCTCTCCTTTTTATTTTACTAATATTGCTTGCAACACTACCTTTTTATGAAAACCCTATCATCAAGGGCGTTTCAACAAACTATCAATAGAAACCACTTTCTTATCTCGTATAGAAATATTAGCTGCTGCACCAATTAGTAGTGACATAGCGCCATCCATAGATGATGCCTGACATCCCATGTCATCTACTAAATCATTCTTAACTAACATACGAATTAACTTGTCATCTCCTCCACCATGAGAACCAGCTGCTTTTGGAATATCATAATGGATGAATTCACCTTTTCGATTATAATACTGAATAGTATTGTTCTTACTTTCAGAACCATGACCAGAATAAATCTCTCCTATTTCTAGTCTTCCATTTGTTCCATTTATAGTAGCCCTCCAACCTTCATAAGGACTATGTGCAATCAGTGAATAAGTCAATAAAGCATCATTTTCATATTTTACTTGTACAGCCATATTGTCATAAATATCAATACTTTCATCAAATACGCAAGAATCTCTTATATAACCATCTTCTTTTTCAGCTTCGAAATAAAAACGCTTATAAAAAGGATCTCCGCCATCTTCGATATTCCAATAATATTCACAGCTATCTTTATAGTCGCAAGTAAGACATCTTTCTCCTCTTTCTTCCCTAGTAGGACCGTAGAAGCGTCTTGTTCCAAAAGCAGAAACTTCTTCTGGGTAGGAGTCAAGCCACCAATTTATAATATCAAAATGATGAGTGGATTTGTGTAACAAAAGTCCCCCGCTCTTGTCCATATATCGATGCCATCTTCTAAAATAATCTGCTCCATGTCTTGTATCCAAATGCCATTCAAGATCAATACTCAGAATGTCTCCAACAAGGCCCTCTTGTATTAACTGCTTTACTCTTTGCATATAAGGCATAAAGCGCATATTAAAAGTAACTTGCACTTGTTTCCCTGATCTTTTTTCTGCTTCTAAAATAGCATTACATTTTTCTGCATCAATAGTCATTGGTTTTTCTGAAATAACATCACAACCTGCTTCCAAAGCTTTAATAATATACTCATGATGAGTACAGTCTACGGTTGTAACAATAACATAATCAGGCCTTACTTCCTCTAACATTTTGTCGAAATTATCATATACAGGAAATCCACCACAATCCTTAGCAAATTCCTTTGCACGTATTGGATTGATATCATAAATTCCTTCAATAGACGCATGATTCTTGTATATATCAGCTGCTATACGTTTACCAAACATATAATAGCCCCTCATGCCTGCTCCTACAATGACATACTTTTTCATCTTTCTGACTCCTTCCTTCCCTCTTGTTGTAACCATTTTTGTAATTCATCTATATCAAAATATTGAAGCACCTCAGGTAGAACAATACTCATTGTGTCCACTATGTCATAATAACGCCTTCCTACCCAATCTGAAAAAGTAGGAATTGATCTTTCAATTGAAATCAATTTTATTCTTGGATCAATAAATGTTGCTAACTGAGCATAAATTCCTTGATTTCCATAAGCATATACACTAATATTCTCTGCATCAACACCCTCGAATTCCTGCAAAACATCAACCATTCGCAAGACATCATAGGTTCGAAGTGCACAAATACTATCTCCTTGTCGAATAAGATCATCACCCAGTTTATAAATAGTTCCAAATACCTCATTGATGCCACGTGTTCCAAAGGGATAGGGTGCAATGGCTCCAACTCCTGATGTATTTAAAACAAAAACTGTTTTTCCTTTTATACAGTTATCTTCAATCCAATGAATATGTTTTTCTAATTCTGTTGTTCCACCATCCCACACTGCAATAACAGCAGGTATTCCTTTGCTTTCCACATTTTTATGTTTAAATGCAAGGCAGTGATTCATCACTCTTTCTTGAGAACGCCAGATGTAAGACTTGATATTTAAATCACCATATTCATATTCTGCTATATCTCTTAGGTTGTTCTGACATGGTTGGCGCTTATAAAAAACTTTTTCTTTAAGCCAGTTGTATGCTACCTCTTTTTTGATCAGATCCTCATGCTCGTTTCTCTCTCGTTGTAGCTGATTTACTTTTTTAAGATTCTCATGATAGATAAAAAAGCATCCATATTTTTCATCACTGATTTGTCCACTACTTATACACCAAAGATCACTGGGTTCAAATAACTTAATAGAGGTGCTTCTATTTTCTGCTAAAGGAATATTAGACCCAGCATCCAATGCATGACAAAAGAATCTTGATGCAAACTTAGCCAGATTGACACTATAAGAATGCCTTGATGGATCCTCTATATAATATAAGTTTTCTTTCTTCCCGTAAAGCTCCCAATATTTTTTAGCTGACTCTACAGTTCTTCTTGTGCCTTCAATAGGAAAAAAATCATACTTCACTGCTAATACAGCAACTGGTTTTGGCGCTACAGCTAACAATATATCTTCATGATCAAAGCCATATTGCATGAGTCCCGGCCAATTTTGTTCCGCATCTTGAGGAACCCCAGTCATCATATTTTCCTCATAACTAGTAATAAAGGTGCCAGGGGCAAAAGCTTTGATTCTATCATCGCATAACATCAACATACTGGTTTGTGTTCCGCCGCCTGAATTTCCTGTAACCCCTATCTTGCTACTATCTACTTCTGGACGACTAATTAAATAATCAATGCTACGTATGGCATCATGAAGAAAATATCTGGCTGATGGATACCCAGTTGCTAGACACTGAAATCCTGCATAGGTGTGCTCCGTCGTTCCTTGCCGTACAACTTCTTCACCATTTTCATAATAACTGAATCTTTCTCCTTGGCCAATAGGGTCCTGGGCTAAAACAATGAGTCCACTTTTGACAAGATATTGACAAACTTTTTGATACCCCATACTGTGTTTAGCTAAAGGATCATGACCACAAAGGAATAAAACAGCAGCTCCAGGCCGGTCTAGGTTATCTGGTATATATAAATTAGCCGTTACAAAGCAGTTTGGTCTTGATTCATAAACTACCTTTTCTATTTTAAAACCATTTCCCTGAACCTGACCTGTAATCTGAGGATTTAATGGTGTTGTACTAGAAGGAAGTCCGCCTAAAGATTCAATAAACCTTTCCCTAATATAAGATTGCCGCTCTTTTAACTGTTGCACTGTTTTAATCTGAGATCGATTTATCTTACCTTTTTCTAAGGATTCCATTGCATTTTTATAGACATAATCTTTTAGCTGAGTTTTCATATCATAAAAATGAGACGGATTACATTTTTCGAGTTCTTTGATCGTCATTGATTATTCACACCCCTACAAATAAATCCGCTTACCCTCTTTTCTTGACTTTTCAGCTGCAAAGGCCATCAGATGACTTTGAAGGGATAAACGAGCTGAAGTTTTTAGATCTGCGCCATTACTTCCATTACGTACAGCATCAACAAAAGCTTCTACAAGTCTAGAGTCTCCCCCTCCATGGCTAGAGACAATGGTTGTATAATCCACTTTAATCTCTTCTTTTTCTCCAGTTAAGAAATCATGAATCTCAATTTCTCCCTGTTCCAAATGTCCTCTAATATTCCCTTTTGTACCAAAAATACGTAATGTCCTTGTATTTTCACTAGAAAGCCCTGTCATATTAAAGGATACAATGGTGTCTCCCTCCATTGTGAAAATAGTACTTTGATGATCATTTACATCATTATCACAACGATATGCACAGCGACCATACTGTCCTTTTTTCAATGCTTCATATCGTGCTGCATAAGAGGTATCGGCTGAAATACTTTGGGTCGGCCATCCAACTTGAGTAATTTGCTTTAAGTATAGTCTTGGTGCAAAATAAGGACATGTTTTTTCATGGGGACATCCGTCTAGGCAAAACTCTGGGGCCCCTTCCGGAGCATTCTCTTCTCTAAAGTGCTTTAAACTTCCTTCTGACATAACAGAAATGCACTTTTTACCTGTTATATACCCAATCAAATCCAGATCATGGCATGATTTTGCTAATATAAAGGGACTTGATATGGTCTCATTTCTAAAAACACCTCTTACATAAGAATGAACAAAATGCCAGTTTGCACAGTGTTCTGTCATATTCATATTAACAATTTCACCAATCCGTTGGCTTTGAACAATTTCTTTTAGTCGTTCAAAGAAAGGAGCATATCGCAGTACATGACATACCATCAATATCTTTTCTTTCTCCTCTGCTTTTTCTATCATATCAATACATTCTTGCTCATTATCAGACATGGGCTTTTCCAGTAAAATATGGTAGTCTTTTTCTAAAGCAGTCATTGTGGATGCATAATGAACCTTATCAGGTGTTGCATTTATAACTGCATCTGCAAACTTTTCTTTTGCTAAAACTTCCTCCCAATCTTGATAAAGCCTATCTTTACTTATTTCAAAGTCATTCGCTAACTTTTCTAGCTTTTTTGTATCCGGATCTGCAATAGCAACAACATCAACACCATACTGCTTACAATATCTAGTATAATTTCTTCCGCGGCCACCTGCTCCCAGAATAATTACCTTCATTTGGGGTATTCTCCCTTCTAATTTTGTTTATATTGTAATGAATCTATGTTTATAATAACACCACCTCATATGACTTTCTTGTTCAATATTGTTATAAAACTTTAATTAATGAGTCAATATTGCTTTTTTGTATGACAAAAGGGAATGTTCTGTTAATTTATTGTAAATCAACCTAATTATTAAAACCCTAAAATATAACAAAAAAAGGGGCACAAGATGCCCCTTTTTTGTTAACTAAATTTTATAGTTCTAACCCAAAAACCTTTATTCTAGATCATTTATTCTATGTGGATACCAATATCTTTTCGATAATGTTGATCCATAAACTTTATTTTTTCTACATTCTGATAAGCTATTTGCCTAGCTTCTGCCAGTGTACTTCCAAGCCCTGTTACTCCAAGTACTCGTCCTCCATTGGTAATTACTTGTCCATCTTTCTCTTTGGTTCCAGCTTGAAATACTAATACATTCTTTTGGTGAGCGATTTCTTCAATCCCCTGAATAGGATACCCTGTTTTTGGTGATTCTGGATATCCCCCAGAAGCCATAACAACGCAAACAGCGGCTTCCTCTTTCCATTCAATCCTAACATCTTCTAACTTTCCATCGATACAGGCCTCAAATATTTCTACAAGATCTCCTTTTAATCGAGGTAAAACGACTTGTGTCTCTGGATCTCCAAAACGCGCGTTGTACTCTAGAACTTTTACTCCCTGAGCCGTTAACATAAGACCAAAAAATAAAATTCCTGTAAAAGGTCGTCCTTCTTTTGCCATGGCATCTAATGTTGGTTGATAAATGGATTCCATGCAAAA
>JAAZLH010000318.1 GCA_012799415.1 Candidatus Epulonipiscium sp.
AGCTATACTTTTCAAAAGAAGTTAAAATATTACCAACAGGTCGATACATCTTCTTACTAATTAGAAGCGCTAATAACATCCCTATTAATAGTAAGATAATTCCTATTAGTAATGTCTTAACTCTTAAGCCTACTACATCTGAATACAAAACATTTTTAGGAGTCATATATACATATTTCCAGGGCATAACTTCTGCTGCTGATGTCACTACATGAGCATAGTAGTTGTCATCTTTCAGTAAATAATAGTTTCCTCTTTTATCTGAGATTTGTTCAATTTGTTCTAACATGGTCGAAGATAATATTTCTTTTTCTATTTTTTTGATTCCCTCATTTTGGGTTACTATAATAGTATTTTTATCATCTATAATAAAAAATAGATCTTCTGACTTTTGCTGTATTGTAGGTAATAATTTATTTTTATTGAAGGATAAGAAAAAAAGTACTTTATCAGATTTGTTTCCTACAATTTCTTGAGAGACACATAATAAAGCATCCTTATCCGAATTTTCTTCTTGATCCGTAGAATGTAAAAAATATCGTTGTTGACCAGTTACAAGAAAGTCATCAATTTGTTTCTTGTTGAAACTATAAAACCCTTGGTTTTCTAAATCATCATTTACTCGAATAGTATATTGGGGAGTAATCATCATTTCGTCTCCCACTTTACCAATGCCAATGCGATAACCAAATTGGGAAAAAGCGTCTAAATGATTGCTTAATTGTAAATGAATCCTAAGAATATTATAATAATCTTTTTTAGAATTACTTGCATACTTAATAACGTCAGAATTGGTTTTTAATTGTTCTGTTAGGTTAAAAGCGATCCTTAATTTTGTATCAATTTTATCTCCTGCTTGCTCAATAAAAACCTTGTTTTGTTTTTCAATATTCTTTCTAGAAAATACATTTTGATTGTAAAAATAAATACTAGAAGCAATCAAGGCGTATATAAGGACAATCAAAGTATATGCATAAAATAATCGTTTAAAAAAAACTGCTTTTTTCATCCCGATTCTCCTATCATAGATCAAATTAAAACACGATGCTCAATTTATTAAATATAACAAATAATGTAGATATGTGCAAGATAAAATATAATATCATGCCCCTTTCTATATAAAATATGTAGCAAGTCTCTTCTAATTCATTGTAACAAAGTCTTTTATCTAAAGTATCTTTAATTTCTTATATGCATCTACACTTTCTAATGTTTCAAGCAAATATTTTACAATACACAAAATCTTATCATATTAACTTTCTAATATGCATATCCTTTAAATAAAGTAATGGGGGTAGATTCAATAGAATCTCACCCCCATTACTTTACACTCTTTTATCTTCTTCTAATACCTAAATCTTTCCCTTGCCCTAAGCCTCTTCTAATTCCCAAACCCTGATGAACTCCTAAATCTAACCCGCCTCTATGTTGATTACTTATATTACTATTTCCCATTCCATCACACAAAAGAGATCGATCTTTTATGTTGCTATAAATTTCCTCTGCTTCCTCTTGTGTAATTATTCCTTCTTTGATTTTTTCATCTAAAATATATCTTTTCTGTTTTAACATTTCTTCAACAAATTCCTCTAACTGGCCTGCTTCTTTTGCAAGAGCTCCATAAGTTGCTCCTTTTGCTCTTTCTTATTTATAGACATCGTCACAAAAAGTCAAAAAGCATTTTGGGCAGCTGAAAACCTTATAGATAAAATGAACTTTCTTAACTCAAAATAAACAACAAGGTTATAAAAGGGAGCTGGTCCATCCGTTCTCCCCTTTATAACCTTATTTTTACTACTTTATTATTCTTCGTCTTCATCCTCTGTATCTTCTTCTATATCTTCATGTCTTTTTACTGTTAAATCTGGTTCCCGTAGAGCTGCAATTTGATCTTTTTGTACAGGAATTCTAATTCCTCTATTTAATCCGAATTCCACTACACAAATATCATTCACAAGGTCTACAACCTTCCCAAATGTCCCCCCTGCTGTCATAACCCAATCTCCAACAGAAATAGAATTTTGCATATCCTCTACCGCTTTTTGTCTTTTTCTTTGAGGTCTAATCAATAAAAACCACATAATACCAAACAGAACCCCAAAATAAAGAATCATACCTAGTCCACCACCCGCTACCGGTGCTGCTTCTAATAAAGCAATTGAATTTATCATTTGTATTTCCTCCTCTTATTGTTATATTTCATTTTAATACTTACTTTTTCTTATACACCTTGCTGAAATCCTTCTAATTTTTCTTTTTTAAATGCTTGATAGCGATTTTCTTCTATGGCTTGCCGAATTTCTTCCATTAACGTATTAAAAAAATAAAGATTATGCTCTACACATAAACGCATACCTAGCATTTCTTTTGCCTTTAACAAATGTCTGATATAAGCTCGACTATAATGTTGACAAGCTGGACACCCACAATCATTTGCAATAGGCTGATCATCTAACTCAAAACGAGCATTTAAAATGTTCATCTTGCCTTGATTCGTGTAAACTGTTCCATGACGGCCATTTCTTGCTGGAAGAACGCAATCAAAAAAATCCACGCCTCGATCAACTGCTTCCAAAATATTTTCTGGCGTACCAACGCCCATAAGATAGGTTGGTTTGTTTTGGGGTAGATAGGGTACTACCTCTTCTAGAATATGGTACATTTCTTCATGACTCTCTCCCACAGCCAACCCACCTAGTGAATAACCAGGTAGATCTAGTGCTGAAATCACTTTTGCATGCTCAATCCGAATATCTGCGAAAGTTCCTCCTTGGTTGATTCCAAAAAGCATTTGGTCCTTATTCAAAGTTCCTTCTGCTTCATTGAGTTTTTTCATTTCTTTAATACATCGCTCTAGCCAACGAGTTGTCCGATCTACAGAATTTTGCATATACTCTCGAGTTGCTGGATAAGGAGGACATTCATCAAACGCCATAGCAATAGTAGAAGCCAAGTTGGATTGAATTTGCATACTCTCTTCAGGTCCCATAAAAATTTTCCGACCATCAATATGAGAAGAAAAGTAAACTCCTTCTTCTTTTATTGTGCGTAGAGCTGTTAAAGAAAATACTTGAAATCCACCTGAATCCGTAAGAATAGGACGATCCCATACCATAAAATTTTGTAGTCCGCCTAATTGCTGAACCACCTTGTCACCAGGCCGAAGATGAAGGTGATAGGTATTACAAAGGGCAACTTGACACTTAACCTCTTTCAAATCTTGGGTAGAAACAGCTCCTTTAATAGCTGCTGCAGTACCTACATTCATAAAAACAGGGGTTTGAATAGTCCCATGAACCGTATGAAAGACTCCTCTTTTTGCTCTTCCATCTGTGTTTAATAACTGATACATTTTTTCACCACTTTACTAATAATAAAGTAAAACCAGATTCAGCTCATTCTTATATTCCTAAATCTGTATCCTAAATATCTATGGTAAGATATCCATAATAAGTAGTATACCTTTCCTACTATCTTTTTTCAAGATCTATCCTGAAAATATATAGATATCTATCCCTATGGCTTGTATAAACTTCCTGCCTTGTATATAATGTAATCTATATTATAGTTATAGCGCACTTAGCGGCTAATTTGTTTTAGCGCTTATGAAGTTGAATATCTATACGGCGCTAAAAGAAAGGATGGTTCTATGGCTGGATCAAGTTTTGGAAAACTTTTTAAAATTTCTACTTGGGGCGAATCCCATGGTGAGGCCTTAGGTGTTGTTATTGATGGATGTCCCGCTGGGATTCCGTTGCATGCGAAAGATATTCAGCAAGATTTGGATAGACGTAAACCGGGTCAATCCCCCTTTTCTACCCCCCGAAATGAACCTGATAAAGTTGAGATTCTTTCAGGCGTTTTTGAAGGAAAAACAACTGGTACACCTATTTCTTTGATGGTCCGCAATACCAATCAAAGATCTTACGATTATACTGAAATCTCTAAATTATACCGACCAGGGCATGCAGATTATACATATAATATGAAATATGGTTTTCGAGATTATCGTGGAGGTGGCCGATCTTCTGGGCGTGAAACAACAGCTAGAGTAGCTGCTGGTGCAGTGGCCAAAAAAATATTGCAAGAACTAGGGGTTCAGATCATGGCTTATACCTTGTCCATTGGTCCTATTTCTATTGACAAAGATCATTTTGATCCTAAAGAAATCTACGCTAATTTCTTGGGCATGCCTGATCCTATCGCTGCTAAGGAAGCTGCCGCTTTTTTAGAGGATCAAAAAAAGAAAGATGATTCTACAGGTGGCGTGATTGAATGCCAAGTTCATGGACTCCCTGCTGGTATAGGAGAGCCTGTTTTTGAAAAATTAGATGCTGTGCTAGCTAGGGCCTTATTTTCTATTGGTGCTGTAAAAGGAGTTGAGTTTGGTGCAGGATTTGCTGCTTCTACTATGTCTGGTTCCGAGAACAATGACTTTTTTCATATGACAAAAGAGGGTAAACTAACAAAACTGACGAACCATGCTGGGGGCATTATGGGAGGAATTAGTGATGGGTTTCCCATTGAGTGTCGTATCGCTTTTAAACCAACTCCTTCCATCTATGCTCCTCAAAAAACAGTCAATACAGATGGTGAAAATGTAGATATTCAAGTAGAAGGAAGACATGATCCAATTATTGTACCTCGTGCAGTTATTGTTGTTGAATCTATGGTTGCTCTTACCTTAGTAGATTATCTATTCCAAAATGTTTTATCTCGCATGGAAACAATAAAAAAAGCTTTTAAATAAAACAAAACCAGATGGTATTTTACTTTCCATCTGGTTTTATTATGCAATGGTCTTATACTATAAAGATATTACAATGGTATACCATATTGATTGGCTTTTTTATCGAAAAACAGGGGTAATTTGGGGGGATTAAATACAAAAACTGTAAATACAATGATCCCTATCACAATAAAAACCAAAGAAAGAGATTGTCTTTTTTTGAAGTCTTTACTAGAAATGATGGTGGAATAACTTATATATTGTGCTAATATAGCTCCTATAAAAGCAATGCCTATATCCATCCAAATAAAATGTTTTCCTATAATTCCAGTATAAGTATAATACAACATAATAATTGTAATAGGCATAATGTATACTGCTTTTAATTTTCCATACCAAAAATTTTTATATTCTTTTCCTATCAAAAAATATTCTACAACAGCGTATATTAACACTGCATAAAATCCCATCCTAGCATGTTCCCAAATACTTTCATTGACTGGGCATACCAAGGCTAATAAAGTATTCTCTGTCTTTTCATATCCATAATGTAGTGGAAAGCAAAGTGCAAAAATAATAAATACACCAATGATTTCCCACTTTTTAATCCGCTGTTTCATTATTTCATCTCCATTGGTTTTAATCATTTTTATTATTAGATTATACCAAAAACTAATCATATTATACCTTACAAAAAAGTACAAAAAACGCAGATTTTCTAGTTCATAAAAACAAAAACAGATGACTCCTTTTAAAAATAATCATCTGTTTTTTGCTTATCTTGATTTTATTAAATCTCTTCTACTAATACCCAATCAAAGTCTGCATAACCTTTACTATTCTTTTGCAGTAAATTCGTAGAGAAAATGCCTACTTTAGCGCCAATCCACTGCCCTTTCTTAGCTATCCATTGATCTCCTATAGAGTGGAAACTTTCACCATCTAGGCTATAACTAAAGAAACACTCTGCACCTTCTTTGACTGTGACCCGAAGATAGATATCGGATTGATCTATGGCTACACTGGTTTCTTCCTCTTCCTCCTTCTCTGGCCCATTGCCTTTTGTAAGAACAAGGCGTTGCTCTCCTGTTTTTTCTTGTTTTAATGTTAAACTTCCATAATCAAATCCCATGACTACAAG
>JAAZLH010000319.1 GCA_012799415.1 Candidatus Epulonipiscium sp.
TATATTTTTCTTAATATGATTATTGATCAAATCAATTGGAATGTAGATAAATTTATATTGGGTAGATTTCAAGGAACTGTTTCTGTTGCTATTTATGGATTAGCTGCTCAACTAAATACTTATTATTTGTCTTTATCAACGGCGATTTCTAATGTTTTTATACCACGAGTGAATCAAATGGTAGCAATTCATAATGATAATAAAGAATTAACTAATTTATTTACACGTATAGGTCGTATTCAATTTATGTTACTTTCACTGATTGGTTTAGGATTAATTTTTTTTGGAAAATCTTTTATTTCTATGTGGGCAGGTTCTGATTATAGTGAAGCATATCCAATTGCATTGTTACTTATTATTCCTGTTACTATTCCATTAATTCAAAATGTGGGAATTGAAATTCAGAAGGCAAAAAATATGCATCAGTTTCGTTCATGGATTTATTTTTTTATAGCACTTGGGAATATGCTTTTGAGTATTCCACTAACTAAGTATTATGGTGGTGTAGGGGCTGCAATAGGTACAGCTATTTCATTACTTATAGGTAATGGTTTAATTATGAATTGGTATTATCATAACAGAGTAGGTTTGAATATGAAATATTTTTGGAGTCAGATATTGCAGTTTATGCCTTCTCTTTTACCTTCTACAATATTAGGTATAATGATGTTTATATGGATCGATTTAAATAATATTATATTGTTTTTAATATGTGGTATGATTTATGTTATTATATTTTGTCTATCTTTATGGTTTTTAGGTATGAATACTTATGAAAAAGATTTAATACGTAAGCCAATGATGAAAATATATAGGAAATTAAAGTGGTGTAGTGCTAAAAATTAGAGATATATTTATAGTAATTATTTTTAGGAGAAGAGGATGTAATGATAATTATAACCGATAAGAAAAATTGTACAGGCTGTCATGCTTGTTTTAATATTTGTCCACAACATTGTATTACAATGGAGAGTGATAGGGAGGGGTTTTGGTATCCTGTAGTTGATGAAAAGAAATGTATACAATGCGGTTTGTGTGAAAAGGTATGTCCTGTTTTACATAAAGAACTTGTCCAAAATGAACCAAAAGCTTATGCTTGTATGAATAAAGATGAAATTATTAGATTGCAAAGTTCTTCGGGTGGTATTTTTACTTTGATTGCAGAACATATTATTGATAAGGGTGGCGTTGTATTTGGAGCAAGTTTTGATAAAAATTTTACAGTAGTACATCATCATGTAGACACTAAAGAAAAATTAAGTCAATTAAGAGGATCAAAATATGTCCAAAGTAAAATAGGAGATACATATAAGCAAGTAAAAGATTTTTTGATACAAGGAAGAATGGTTCTTTTTTCAGGTACGCCATGTCAAATTGAAGGATTAAAATCTTACTTAAGAAAACCTTATCAGAATTTGTTTTGTGTTGATATCATTTGTCATGGAGTACCATCACCAAAAGTTTGGCAAAAGTATATTTCTTATAGGGAAAATGATGTGGGATCTTCAATAGGCAAAATTTTTTTTAGACGTAAGAATGAAGGTTGGAAGAGATATTCAGTATCATTTTTGTTTAAAAATAATAAAGAGTATATAAAAACTTTTGATAAAGATTTATACATGCAAGCATTTTTAAAAAACATTTGTCTTCGACCTTCGTGTTATGATTGTGAGTTTAAGACATTGCATAGGAAAAGCGATATTACACTTGCAGATTTTTGGGGAATTCAAAATGTTTTCCCTAAGATGGATGATGATAAAGGTACATCTCTAATTTTTGTTAATAGTAATAAAGGACAAATAATGTTAGAGAAAATAAAGGATTATATTATATGTAATGAAGTAGATATTCATAAAGCGGTATCATATAATTCATCTGCTATACGATCAGTTCAATGTAATCCAAAACGAGATAATTTTTTTCATGAGTTAGACAGTTATTCATTTGATCAATTGGTGAAAAAATACTGTTCAGATAGTCTAATGCTAAACATAAAAAAGAAAGTAAAGTCAATCATATATGTAGTGTTAAAAAAGATAGGGTTATTAGAAGTAGTAAAAAGAATTTTAAGAAAGACAAGAATATAATTTTTATATTAAGCACTTCACAAGTAAGAGATATTTGTGAGGTGTTTTTATTTACGAAATTTATATTAGAATGAAGTAGATTGATAGATTACTTATATATTAATAGCTATTATATAAGTAAGGGAAAATGTTAATCTTAAAATTATATTCTTACATATATGTATACAAATTAAGAATGAATAAGAAAAAAAGAATATTATGTCTAATTATGGACATTTTTATTATAAGGAAGTATAATAGAATTATGGATTGTTTTGGAAAAGAGGGTGATAGATTATGAATGTTTAGGGAAAAAAGAATAAGGTGAATTATCAAAAAAATAAGTAACAATATGATAACTGTAAGAATTAGAGTGAGTAAAAGTAAAAAAATCAGAGAGATAGTAAAGATAATTTAGCATTAAAAAACTAAATAATAAAAGAAAAGTTATTTTTCTATTAAAAAAGGATGAGAGTATATGAAGGAATTTTATTATGTAAATAATGATCAAACCAAAAATCCAGGGTTACATCATGAAGTTCATACGGAAGAACATGCTAAGAAATTGAATATCATAAATAAATCTTATCTTGGATATTATGATAATTGTAGAGATGCTGTAAAAAAAGCAAGAGAAATATATGAAAATGCAGATGGTTGTGCTATTTGTTGTCCATTATGCCATAAAGGATAAATTAACATAAAGAAAAAAGTATTCATTACAATAGGGGTAAATTCTTCTTACAATGGTGATCTATTTAGTAGATACA
>JAAZLH010000320.1 GCA_012799415.1 Candidatus Epulonipiscium sp.
CGAACCTGTTGCCTTGTCACAACAAATTCCCTTTCTGTCTAAGTCACAGAGCTCTTTTTTTATTATCTCTATTTGCTTTTTTATATCGTTGATTTTCTTCAACCTCTCTTTAGTCATTTCGCCCTCCACATCCTTTAAGGTATTTAATACATTCTGGGCAAATATCTTGCCATTCATCTTTATGTTTTTCGCTTATCCATCCCTTTTCTTTTTTGCAAGCTTCTATTTGCTTTTTCTATATCATTTGTTATTTTTTTTTCATTTAACTTCTCCTTATCAGTTTTTAATCTATCCCAGTTTTAAACTGGTCGATTTCGACTAGTTTAGAAATGAAGCGGGTAGTAATATGCTGTTCATCAATATTAATTTTTATCTCCATATTATCTGAACTCCCTTCCTGATTTTTTGTGTCTGATTTCAATTCTGCCTATAAGTTCAAATCCAGCCCAATCGATAATGAATTTCAAAACACTTATCAGGTTGTGAACCCTTTTATCCAATTCCTTTTCTTCTTTGATGACATTACCAATTGCACTATAAGCAGTGGGGTCTTTGCATCCGCTGCTATTAAACATTGGGTTTCTGCCACTCATATTATTCACCTCCAATATCATCAAATACAACTGGAATTTTTACCTTCAATTCTTTCAGAAGCAAACCGGCAACTTCTTTCATTTGAGGATGTGCTGCTGGCGATGTTCTCAACTTCAAGAAATGTCTCCACTCTCTAATGTTTGCCGTCATTACCAGTTCAGTTTTTAAGCTGTTTGGAAGAACCGCCCTTGCTTCCTGTGGAGAACAGCCCCAATTCAACATCATAAAATAACTATCTTCAGCAGAAGAACACGCATTGTACCACATATCATAACCTTCTGTTCCAGGAACTAAAAAACATGGTTCAATAACTGTTATTTCACTGCCAAAATCATTTTTGCTGTAATTGCAATACCTGGTTGATTCCTGGGAATAAGATGCTATTCTATGACGAACAATTTCATGACTGACACCCCTGTCACAAATGAATTTTACAGTGAAGCTGAAATGTTCCAAAACTGATTCATGACCTCTATTGATAATGTTCTGAATGAATTTATAATGGGAAGCATCATTCATTTTATGTTCTGATTTATAGCAAACCCTTCCGCATCTTTCAAGTTTCTTGATAACATCTTGTCCATCAAATACATCTACAATTTCAACACTTGGTTTTATTATTTTCATGACCATCTTCCTTTCTTGTTGATATATCTTGCATTTCAGGTTTCTTCTTTTCCATCCATATGGCAAAAGCTATATTCCACATTGCAGCCCTCAAATGGGGTTCATCTTTCATACCCCGCATATAACAAGATAAGTGCCTGAATGCTGAATCTATCAAACTATGAATTGGAATACCTTTTTCACAATTCCTTTCACCATACTTCAAAGCCCCAGCTTCACAATGTAGTGCAAGTTCATGAATGGCTTCCCATGGTAGAAGGTCATATCTTCCTTTACCGTGTTGAATATCTCTAACTGCTCCTGTATCAAATTCCCTTCTGCTACCACTGTCCTTTATGGTACCACTTAAACAATTAACACAAACTTGCCTTCCTTCTGGAACATCATTTCCGCATAATACACAAGTATCATTCATCTTTATATCCCCTTTCATCACTGGTTTGTTTATTGATCTTGCATAATCAATTTCAATTTTCATTCCTTCTGAAATAATTGAACCGAATGTATAAAGAACATCACACTGTTCAATTAGTAGTTTATTAATTTCAAACGCCAATTGTCTTTCCTCAGGAACATCATCATTTAAAAATTGTGGAAAGTATAGATGTGGGGCAATGGGAACATCATTATTTTTTATTATTTCTTTGCAACATTTCTGTGCGAAATTTATATTTTTTTCTAAATTACCCCTGTAAGGCGAACAAACATATATTAATTTTTTAATTTTGTTTTTCATTACGTTACCTTACCTTTCTTATCTCAGCTTTTAACTGTCTAAGTAAATCTTCTTGTCTTAGATCTTTACCTTTCAGGACTTCAAGTACCTTTTCATCAATCGTCTTTTCTGTAATTATGTGATAGATTCTTACAGCGTCCGTTTGCCCTTGTCTGTTGAGTCTTGCATTAGCTTGTTGATAGAGTTCTAAACTCCAATTAAGACCAAACCAGACTATAACACTCCCACCTTGCTGTAGATTTAGTCCGTGGCCAGCACTTGCCGGGTGAGCCAATAGTATTTTTATTTTTTTATTGTTCCAATCTTTTATATCTTTTTCTGTATCCAGGATCCTAATGTCCTTTTTAAATTTCTGTAGGATCCTATCTCTATCGTGTTTAAAATTGTAAAAAACTAATACTGGTTCTCCGTTCGCTTCTTCAATTAATTCTTCCAGTACATCAAGTTTTTTGTTATGAATCTCAATTACTTCTTTTTCCTCTGTATATACTGCTCCATTTGCAAGTTGAAGTAATTTAGTAGATACTGCAGCTGCACTTAAAGCTGTTATATCTTCATCTTCTAATTCTAGTACTGCATCACGTTCCATGTCTTTATATAGCTTGTATTCTTTTTTATCCAGCTTGGCCCTGCGATTGATATACAAAGGCTCTTTTAGTGTTAAATAATCTTTTGCTTTCATGGAGATGCAAATATCTTTTATGGCTTCGTCTATTTGCTCCTTGGCTTCTTCTCTTAGCTCATATTCGTTATAGCCATGCCTATATAAGGTGTTGCAGTACTTTCTTCTAAAAGCAGTTATGTTTTTGCCTAACCTTTCACCACGATCCAAAAGATATATCTGGGACCATAAATCCATATACCCATTAGGTGCAGGAGTTCCTGTAAGTCCTATAATCCTTTTTATAAAAGGTCTGACTTTTCTTAAAGCTTTAAATCGTTTACTTTGATGGTTCTTAAAGCTTGAAAGTTCGTCTATTATTATAAAATTAAAATCCCACTCTTTACCTAACAAACTGACTAACCAAGCTATGTTATCCCTGGTGATTATGTAAATATCCCCTTCTTGATCTAAAGCTTCAGTTCTTTCTTTTGGGGTTCCCATTACCTTAATTACTTTTAAGTTTTCAAGATGGTCCCATTTTTCGTGTTCAGTAGTCCAGGTATCTTCTGCTACTCTTTTTGGTGCAATTACTAAGACTTTTATATCTTCCAAATAATTATTCTTTAATTCTTCTATAACTGTTAATGTTATTACCGTTTTCCCTAAACCCATATCTAAGAAAAGTCCAGAGGCTTTAGTTTCAATTGCAAAATCAATAGCTACTTTTTGATAGTTGTGCGGTATAAATTTAATCATGGAACTGATCACCTCCTATATTTGCAATAAATCCATTTACTGAATCGATTGAATCTAAAACATATACATTAAATCCTAATTTATTAAATCTTTTTTTCACTGCTTTCTGCAAAGGTCTTAGTTTTTCACCGGGTTTTTTTAACTCCACAAAATATGTATTTCCTTGGTGTAAAATTATCCTGTCTGGCACTCCGTTGTTTCCTGGGGAAGAAAACTTAAAAGTTTTTCCGTTTATCTTTTCTATTTCATCTTTTAGATACCTTTCTATTTTATTTTCTAGTATCAAAATCACCTTTCTTTCTACAAGACTGACTTTTTAAATCTTGGTCTTGTCTGTTAACGCTGTAGATTCAATGGGTCGGGGTAAATATGAGACTGACAAGACCGACTTTCCCATATACTATATTTACACGTATTAGGCACGTGTTAGGTATGTGCGTACTCCCTAAACATATAAAATAACTAAGTTATATAAATCTCGGTCTTGTCGGTCTTAAATATGCTTAAACCTTTGTGTTATCGGTGTTTTACCACAAGACCGACTTTCAAAATCTCGGTCTTGTTGGTCTTGTCGGTCTTGTCGGTCTTAATACTCAATTCTCTCAAAATATTTTTGCTGCCCATAAAAGTCAAAATATTTTCTATTATTCCCCATGTGTTTCCAATCTTTTAAGTTGTTTAAAATACCAGTTATTTCTAATGAATCAGCTCTTTTTAAATCTGCTCTGTTCTTTTCTAAACATTCACACCAAATCTCTAGTACACAAACTCTATTTCTTTTTTCCACCCCTTCTAACATATCTGCACCTTGAAGAAAACTTCTTCTTTCGTATAAATCCATACTGGCCCATTTAGCAGGTAACAAAGTATCTAAATATTCAATTATGAGTCCTTCTTTTTCGTTTGACTCCTTATGTTTCTCCTGCTGGACCACAGCTAACTTATTTTCCTCATCAGTAAGATACAATCTCTCTTTCTTATCTTTCCAAAGAACAACAGCTTCAGCCCATATTTGGTCCCGTTCTTCTGGTAAATCTTTAAATACATTTTTAGATCTACCTTCTCTTTTTACTTCTACCGGCCAGAATCTTCTATTACCAGTGTCATCTTTTAGAAACTCGCTTTTATTAGTAGTACCAGCAAATACACATTGTCTCTTTAGATAAGACGGCCTCCTTGCATACGCAAGTCTTGTTCTATCTTCTTGAGACGTAATAAACCTCTTTATCGCATTAGATTCAGCTCTGTTAAAAGCTTGCAACTCACCAAATTCTATAATCCAAGAGCTCATTAATTTTTCTACTGCTTGAGTACCTTCCACATCTTGAATCGAGTCCGTAAACCAACCTTTTGCTAACTCTTTAAAATATGAACTTTTATGTATTCCTTGCTCACCTGTAAGAACAAGCATGTGGTCAAATTTGATTCCAGGCTCTATAATTCTTGCTACCGCCCCACAGTGCCATTTTCTAGTTACCGTACGCACATATTCATTGTCATCAGCTCCTAAATAGTCTATAAGCAGAGTATCAACTCTTTTATTCCCGTCCCACTCAAGGGAATTCAAATAATCCCTTACCGGGTGGAATGTATGTTTTGCAAATATTATTTCAAGGGCATCATCAATTTTGTTTTTATGGCTAATGCCGTATATGCTTTCTAGATACAATCTAAGACCTGCATCATCCGCATCAGACCAATCTGCACCTACCTCTTTACCCCAAGGAAGTTTATCCAGGATAACAGCCCTGTTGGCAAACTCATTGAAGCCAATCCTACCCTTTAACATTGGGTCATTCTCCAGAACCGTTACTGTGTTTTTTATAGTCTGTACGATGTTACCTTTCTTGTCATACTCAAGTAGCTTAAGCCATTCTGTATCTAACTCTTTACCTTCTTCACCTTCTTCAAGCTCAAAATCTTCCAATGCTTCATCTAATCTCTCTTTACCCAACAACATCTTTACTTCTTCATCTTCACTTGCTAATTCACTCATGGCCAAGAAACTAGGCATCCTATTAATAGGAGTGTCTTCTTTTGCTTCATCATCTCTAGACCCAAACTTATGTATTCGAACCAGGTCAAAAGCATTACATAGCATCCCGCTTACCGGGTCCGTTCCATGATGAGAAAAGGCAAACTTATCTTCATATATAACTAACCCTCCGACGGTAGATCCTTCCGTATATGTATACCTATCTTCTTTTGTTGTGGGTGTGTATATCCCTTTTAGATATTTTTCTATAGCTTCTGTTATGCTGTAAGTCCTGCAAAAAGCTCCAATGATACCTTTCTTTTCTAGTGGGTCCTCTTGCTTCTTTATCTGTGAGTGAATCCTTATATCCTGTCTTGAGCTTACTGGCCAAAAGCTTGTGTCTTTCCAGTCAAGATAAGTGTCTAATACATCATCTGGATTTAACCAGCGACCAACTTGCCTTTTAAATATGTATTCACCATCACTTGCTACACTTGGCCAGTACATCAATCTACTAGGCTCGTATGTCGTATCATCAAACATATCAATGCCTATATCATCTGCTAGTTTCCTTGCTACTGCTTGGTACTCATCTGGGTATACTGGCCTATCTAAAGGAATAATAAGTCTAAGTCTTGGGGCTTTTGGTTCGTGTGAGTGAGTAGAGTACATGAGGATTTCATAATCATTTAACATTGTGATACTGTCCCATAAATCCACTACTGATACATCCACATTATCCATATCCAAAGATATTAAAGTCCTATTGGCAATGTTCTCTGCCTTTCTCCTGCCTTCTTTAATACTTCCGCCTACAAAACCCCCTACGTCCTTTAAATCATCTTTTCTAGCTTTAGGCATACGTTTATATTCTGAAAATGTTTCTCTGGTTCTAGTAGGTACTTCAAGTTTTTCTATTAGATCCTGATAGGCTATCTCTCTATTTTTCCACTTCTTTTCATGCCTACTACTACCAAAAGCCACGTATAACTTTCTGTTTTCCTCGCTAATATTTTGTGTCACTTTTTTGTTTTGTGGCAATTTATACCGCCTCCTAATCTTTTTGATAGTATGAGCATTCAAATCCATCTGCCCTAAGAGGTAATCCTTTAGCCCAAGGTATTTCCTCACCCATCAAGCTACAAATCTTTTCTAATTCGTCTCTATCTTCTTCAATTTCAACTACTATCTCATCATGTACATGCATAACGATTTTATAACCTAGCTTATCTAACTTAAGCATGGAGTGGGCTAGGCAATCCCTTGCTGTAGCTTGTACAATATTCTCAACTAACTTTCCACCATAGGTGTCTACGCTCCCCCATTTTCTAGATTTTACACCTTCAAATGTAATCTTCATCCTACCTGGGAACTTATCGTGGTCTACTACTCTTGGTTTTGGATAGGCTAGCCTTCTACCGCTTGGCAACTCTAAAAATAAAATACCACTCATATAAATAGCTTTAATGTATTTATTAATCTGTACTGTTGTTCTATTTACTATGGCCTCTTTTACCTTCTCTTCGGTAGAGTACCAAAACTGTACTATCTTAGAATTAGCAGCTCTCCATGTATCAACTAGGGGTTTTAACTCTTCCTCTTTCAGGCCCATTTCTATACCGCCCATTTGTTTTAGCGCACCAACACTTCCCTGATAACCTAAGGCTAATTCTGCTATTTTTCCTTTTTGTCTTAATTCACTACCTTTAGTCACTTCTTCTATAGGGACATTAAACATTTGACTAGCTGACGCTTCATATATCTTTCCGTGAGAATTGAAAACATCCATTCTCCAGCTCTCTCCTGCAAGCCAAGCAATTACTCTTGCTTCTATAGCGCTAAAGTCAGCTACAATGAATTTATAGCCTTCTTCTGGTATAATTGCAGGTCTTATGCACTGACTTAAGATATCAGACGGGCTGTCATACATCATTTCTAAAAACTCTAAATCTTCATGTTTAACTATGTCTCTAGCAATATCCAAATCTGATATATGGTTCTGTGGCAGGTTCTGTAATTGGATTAATCTTCCCGCCCATCTTCCTGTGCCGGCGCCATAGAATTGAAACAGTCCTCTAGCCCTTTTATCTTTATTAGCCACATCAAGCATCTTCTGATACTTCGCAATAGATGTCTTTGATAAGGCTTGTCTGACTTCCAGCGCTTTAACTATCTCTGGTATATCTTTATATTTCTCTTGAAGTTCTTCTGTATTATTCTTAGTAATGCTACTTACTGTATCTCCTGTTTTATCTTTAATAAGTTTTTTAATATCAGTTAGACTATTAGGATTTTCTAAGCCTGTTGCATTTTGAAACTCTTTTGTAAGCCTTTCTGTTTGCTTAGTATCAATAGCTATGGCGTTCCTAGCCATTTCTAAATCAATAAGTACTCCTCGGTCATTAATTATCTGATCTAATTCATATAACTGCTTTTCTTCTGGAATATCTTTAAATCTAACTAATCTCTTTCTTATTTCTCTTTCTGCTATAACGTCTGTTCTGCAATATTCTTTAAACTGTTCCCATTCTTCCGGCTTATCTTCTTTAGTAAATACAGTTTTATAACCATTAGCTTTACTGGGCTTCCTATCTACACAAAATAACCTAATAAGATTTTTACCTGTCATAAGCTTTTGTTTATCTTCTTCGACTCCTACAACTCTACCTACGTTCTCTAGCCCCCCACCAATTCCTAAGGACCAAGCTTTTACCATGGTGCATTCCCAATTTGTAGTATTGATATTAAAATACCTATTTATGGCCACCCGTTCGAACTGGGCATTAAATGCGGTTTTAACTACGTCTTTATTGGTTAAGGCAGAAGCCACCCTTTCAGGTAGCTCCTCACCATTAGCCAAGTCAACAATCTGTACATCTTCATCATCGAAAGCATAAGCAAAGAGTAGAATTTTGAATTTGTCGGAGTCTACATATTTGTAAACTCCGTTTTTAGTTAGATTTATATCGCTATACGTTTCAATATCTATTGCTAAAGTATTCACCTAATCAGCTCCTAGCTTAAGTTAAAAAATCTTCTTCTACGTCTACTTCTTCAAAATCAAAGTCTTCTTCTGCAGATGCACCGCCTCCGAATCTTTCTCCGTCTTCTACCTTTTGAATGTTGCCTAGGCCACAAGCAATTCCTTTATTTCCGTTTGTGTTAAAAGCATAAAAGTTAATACTAACTCTTGCATAACAACCAGAATAGACATCATCTTCACCTAAATGTATTGCTTTTCCTGTACTTCTATCTTTCTCTAACCCCACTACAGCAGGGGCTTTAGTTGAGTTAGCATTTAAGAAGTAACTGTTGGCATAGTTTTCATCATCAGGTCTGTCTTCATCCCCATCCCTTAGAGGAAGCTTAATGTTACTTGGAACTTTGCCATTCTTCCCAGCAAGTTTAGATTCGCCCGCTAAAATAGCATTGTTAATAGCTTCTTCGATTGTCTCAATTTGTTGTTTGTCACTCTTAGGGATAATTAAAGATACGGAATACTTAGGATCACTTCCGTTAATTGATTTTGGTTCGAAAATGTTTGCATAACTTAGTCTTACCTTCCCTGTAATTACCTTTGTTTCGTTTTTAATAATCGCTTTCATATTTATCTCTCCTTTTTAATTAAAATCAAATTCATCTTCTACTGAATCTAGTTCAGGCCTTTTGTCATCTTCAGTTACAAGTGTAGGTTTGCCTGGTGGTTTTACTATGTAGCTTGCCCCAAGCTCACCGAATTTCTTTTTACCTATTAGCCTCTCTAAGTTAGTAATCCCTTCAAGAGCTTTAGGTTTATAAATATCATCTTCTTTATAACCTTCTCTAGTTAGTATCTGGGCGAGCCCATCTTGGTCTTCAATCTTTCTATTAGACCTACCCTCTACTAACTTCCAGCCAGGGTACTTAGTACCCCCTAAGGCTTGTTCTAGAGCATAGTCTTGCATTTCCTTTGCCCATTTCTGAATGTCAGGGGCTTGTCCTAGTATTTCAGCTATCTCTTCAACATCTAATACTTTAGGGTCTTTGCTGAGTTTCTTGTATGTACCCAGCATCATTTCAGCTCTTACTTTACATGTGTGTCTGACTTTACAGAAGGTACACCAATCTCCTGGTACTGTTTCACCCTTACCTTTATAGGCAATGTTAGCTTTAGGTTTTAATTCTTCTTCTGCCCATTCTGTTAACATGTCAGAAGTTATAGTCCAAGATGAAATGTTATTAAGCCTAACCTGTGCTATAGTCATTGTGATATTTTCTATCCCATATATAAAACCATATTTCTCATATGCGCCGAGCGCATAAAGTTTTAATTGAGAATTGTTTATGGGACTAATTTCTACACCTTTTCCAAATTTTAAATCTATAATTTCCATTTCACCATCTGCAATAATTATGCAGTCTCCAGTACCAAAACCCTCAGGTACATACATACTGAAATCTAATCTTTCTTCTAGTGCTATAAAAGCGTCCTTGGTCTTATTTAGCGCTCCATGATAAGTTTCAATTACATAGTTTGTATAATCTTCAACATCATCTATCATACCTTTGTAGTACATTTCATGTTCTTCTATTTTTTTGAGCTCGATATTGAACTTTCTTGTTGTAATCTGCTTTAACTCTTTTTTAAGTATTAGCTCCCCTAGTTCATGAGCTAGTGTTCCTTCTGCAGCATAAGGACTTGATTTATCTTTTATACCTTCCGTAAGCCTTGCGGAGGGTGTACAGTTAAGCCACCTCTCTGCACTGCTTGCACTTAGTAGTGCATGTTTTCTAGCCATTATTAAAGTTCCTCTAATTTCTGCATAACAGCTTCAAAGTCTTTTTCCTCAAGGTCTGTAACTTTCCCAACCTCAAACTCTGTTAAGATGGCTTTTAGTTTGGCTGTGTTTCCTTTAGCATTGTTCTTTTCTACGAACAATGCTCTTACATCTTCTATAGTTAGGTCAGTTTGCTTGGTTTCAGGTTTCTCTGTAGAATCTTCCTTTTTAGGTTCTTCTTTTGTTTGTACTTTTTCTTCAGTTGGACCAGCAAGAAGTGTTTTTGCGAACTCTACCATCTCTTTATAGTCCTCAAACGATAATGTAATAACCATTAAAATCCCTCCTTATAATATTTTTATCCTATTCTTCTTTCAAGTAAAATGGTTCTTTTTCCACCCTATATGGTAAAATCATCAATTCTTCATTATCTTTATAAAAGTAAGTGCGTGTACCCCCTTTTGTTCCGCATATTTCAATGTTCTTTTCATACATATCAATCAAATCAACATAGGTTTTATTTAGAAAAATATATTTTTCACCTTTAAATATAGAAAGTAATCCTTTATCTGTTTGGAGAATTAAGTTAGTAAAATAAATAGAATCTGATGCTTCTGTGCCTTTAAGAATATCAAGCCGGCTATTTATTTCATCTTCTGTTAATTCGTTTATGTGATTATATCTGTTTTGAATTCCTTGACCTTCTTTTGGAACAGTTTCAAGCAAAGATATTAATTTTGTTAATGCACTTCCTTTTATATCTTGATTAGTTTTCAATATAAAACAGTCCGAAACAATATAATCATGGTGATTTTTCTTGATCCATGCAGTATACCTAACATTTTTCAAAGCTTTTGATAGTTTAGTAAGTCTAATCATGTTTTTCC
>JAAZLH010000321.1 GCA_012799415.1 Candidatus Epulonipiscium sp.
AGAACCGAAAAATATTCCTATTTTCTAGTCTATATTTTTACACTCAAAATCCGAAAACCCCTTATCTAAAACCTTTTCAGCGGTGCTACTTTTCATCCCTTGTTATCAATACGCAACTCTCCACATGGGTTTTATTGTCCAAACATAATTCTAGGTCTTCTTCTATAATTGGAAGTTTGAATGTTATCGACTTTAACCACTGTCCGTTAGCTCTTCTTTCTTCAAATATCTGTACTTCAGATATAAGCATTTCGAATAGTTGTCTTCGTTCAACATCACTCATTACTTTATATAAATTTTCAAAGTAAACTAAAACTCTATATATATTATCTGCTGTTAGTTTTTCATCTTCAATGGTCTTCTTTTTTGCTTTAGCTTCTATTAAATTTGATTCTACTTCATCCATCTTGTCATAAATCCTATAAAGCCTATCATCCAGATCTTGCTTTCTTCTTCTGTAATGTTTTTCATTAGGATCAAGATCGTCTAGTTCTTCTATGAGTTTAATTTTAATAGCATTGTTCTTTCTAAGTTGTTTTTGATAATTATCAATTTCTGTATCTATTTCCTTAGTGTCAACTTTTAAGTCAATCTTATCTTGCATTAGTTTTGCGAATTTAGGATTACTTACCAATTTGATTATTATTTCAGCTACAGCATTGTCTAATACCTCTTCGTTAATTTGTTTATTATAGGTACATACATGTCCTCTTTGTTTTTGTCTATGCTTACATCCGTAGTAATAATAGTCTTTGTATTTAGTACCATCTTTTTTATATTTGATGCTTTTATTTCCATACATTCCTACGCCACATATTGGGCATTTTACAATACCTGATAGTAGGTGGGTACGCATATCCTTATTTTTGTTAATATGTTCATATTTTTTTGCTTGTGCTTTTAATTTAACTTGTGCCTCTTGCCATAGCTCATCAGATACTATTGCATCATGTATTCCATCTACAACCAAATAATCGTCCTGTTCAACTAAGCGATATTCATTTCTAGTTCCATGTACTTTTTCCTTTTTTCTTCGTCCATAAGCAATCTTGCCAGAGTAAACAGGGTTTTTAAGGATTCTTCTTATTAAACCTGCATCAAATAGAGGATTTTTCCCATTTTGTCTAGGGATTTTTCTTATTCCACAATTTTCTAAGTATTTTGAAATCCCATTTGCTCCTATACTTGTATTTACATATTGATCAAATATTACCCTAATTGCGTAAGCTTCTTCTTCATTAATCTCGAGTTTGCCATCAACTAACTTATAACCATAAGGTGCAAAACCACCATTCCATTTACCTTCTCTTGCTTTTTGTATTCTTCCCTCCATTGTTTGAATACGTATATTTTCACGCTCTATTTCAGCTACTGCCGACAAAACTGAAATCATTAGTTTTCCAGCATCTTTTGATGAATCAATTCCGTCTTCAACACATATTAAATTTACACCAAAGTCTTGCATCGTCTGTAAAGTTGATAAAACATCAGCTGCATTTCTACCAAATCTAGATAGCTTAAAGACAAGTACAAAAGACACCTTATCTTTTCCAGATTTTATATCATCCATCATACGATTAAATTCTACACGTCCCTCAACCGATTTACCTGATTTCCCAGCGTCTTCATACTCACCTACTATTTCATACTCATTATAATCGGCAAAAGCTTTCATCCTTGTTTTTTGAGCATCTAGTGAATAGCCATCAATCTGCATTGATGTCGACACTCTCGTATAAATGTATACGTTTATTTTTTCTTTTCCCATAGTGTTGACCTCATAATTTTATTAATAGTTTGGACTATAATCTCATGATTATTATATCATTTGTTTTCATGTGGCTCAATCGCTATGTTTTTTATTATTAAACTATTTAGTGGATATTTATCTGAAGATTCTGGATCAGGCAATGAATCAATATCTAAAGCATCCGCATATTTGTAGATAATATCTGAAATAAAATCAGATAATTTGTCCAAATCATCTTTCACTGTTTATCCTCCTCATTGTTTTTTAAGTATAAGTTTTATGACATTGACAGGCGTGTTGGCCACGACATTGGAATTTCACCACCGCCCCTTTTCTAGACGGGCCGGCAACAACTGTAGAAGTATCATTATCCCCACTTGTTTCAACGCACTAGTTGCCAAACTAATTTTATAGCTTGTTATTTACCGCTCCCTTCTTTATATCCTTTGCACATTACAAGTATTTATTTAAACCGAATTTCACTCAGCAAGAAGATCTTGGCGTAACATCTATTGCTCCACAAGTGGTTAACGTCCTGTTTTGGTCTATTCAGTTGTCAAAGTGCAATATATGATTAATTAATGAAGAGTTAAAATTACCCCTCTACTTATAAGGACAAAAAAGAGGGTTTTGCTCGAAAAATTTAAAAATTTATTTTTAAATTAGAAAATGCCCCTTCACTTAAGAAAGGACATTCTCTAATTTAGACCCTAGATCGTAAAATTTCTTAACTTTGATAGCAGTTTTCTCAACTTATCTTTTAGTTTTTGTTTTCTATAATTTATCGTTGAGTGAGATACACCAATTATTTTGCTGATTTCTCTTTCTGTTAATTCTTTTTCTACAAAGAGCTTCAATAAAACCAACTCTTCTTCATCAAGGCTAGATAACGTTTTCTTTATTTCGAAATTTTTTTCATTAGTAAGAATCATATTTTCTACATTTTGTTCATTATCTGCAATACTATCGATAAACCTATATTCTGATGTGCTGTAATCATCAAATCTAAATAAACCTGCTCTTCTATCTCTTCGCAAAAGTTTATCTTCTTCCTTTCTAGCTTCCTCAAATACCTCTTTAATCTCATCAGAAAGTTCTATTTCTTTGCCATCTATATAATATTTACCTTGATAATATCCATTTCTTGTATCTTTGTACATATTTCCTCCTTTAAACTTTGTTTGCAATTGCTAACATAGCTTTTTAGGAGGTCCTCTTATATATGACATACTCACTTCCTTTGGACAAAAAAACAAAGGATAGACTCGTCGCCTATCCTTTAGAAAGTGAGATATTCAATTACAGCTATTTCTAAACGCTTTTGCGTCGAGCTGCTATTTTACATATAGTGTTTTAAGTTTTTAATAAAGGAAATTTTTTAAAAAAATAGAGTAGCTTAATGAAAGCTACTCCCAAATTTCATTATATTTGCATTGTTTTTTTGTTGTATTTACAAATCATAAATATCAGAGTTTAATTTTCTTTAAGACAAATTCCAAAATATTTATAACATACCCGGTTATTAATTCAACCCAAGTTATAGCAGCTTTATAATCTAAACTCTTTTACTGCCTTCGTGTATTTTACCAGTCCAAATATTACTACTAAAAACTCTACAGCAGGCATTGTAAACCACAAAGCCCTTTCACCGAAAATCCTAGGTACGATAATTATCGCCGGAATAAATAGTATAACTTGCCTAAGTATTACCATGGCACCTGCAGTCTTTCCATCTCCTATAGCTTGGAAAAAGGTTATACACATAATCATTATTCCATAGAGAATATAGACACTATAAAACATTCTAAAGCTGGGTATACCGTAAGAGATAATATCTCCTTTAAGTCCAAATAGACCGAGCAGCTGTCCTGTGAATAGTTGAGATGGAATGTAAAATATCGCTGCAAGTAAGGTCGAACCAATAGCAAATGACTTAAAAATCTCTTTCACCCTATCGTATTTTTTTGCTCCATAGTTTGCACCTATGGCAGGTTGCAAACCCTGGCTCATCCCCCACAAAGGAATAAAGGAAAAGGAGATAACTCTTAAGGCTGCTGCCATTATGGTTCCCCCATCGTCACCTCCGTATTTAAAGGCTTGGCTATAAAGAAGACTTTGCTGAACGATTGTTAGAACCTGCATCAGCATGGCAGAAAAACCAATAGTAAATACTGATCTGTATATCGTGTTCTCTAATCTAATCTTTCCTATTTTTATGGTCTCCGATTTGTTTTTAAAATAGTTAAGAGTTAGCATAGCTTGAATGATTTGTGCAGTTACTGTAGCAATGGCAGCTCCCTCTATGGCTCTATCTCCCATGGCAATCATTAAGATAGGGTCTAGGATAATATTTATCAAAGCTCCCGTTCCCATTATAAGCATGGCTCTTTTCATAAGCCCCTCTCCACGCATAACCATATTGGCACTTTGAGTAAAGTTTACAAAAAATGAGCCTAAAAAAATTATTCTTAAATATCTTGTCCCATAGTCTAAAATTACGCCACTTGCTCCTACAAATTTCAATAAACTCTCACAAAATAATACTCCCCCTACTGTAATAATTGTAGAAAGAAGGATTACCCAAAAGAGGAGGTTTCCCATAATCTTATCTAGGGTCTCCTTATTCCCCTCGCCTAAAGCTCTTGACAAGACTGAAGCTGAACCTACTCCGATTAGGGTTGCAACTCCATTGTTTACATAGGTAAAGGGCATAGCTATTCCCGCAGCAGTCATGGCTTCTTGACCAATGATTTGACCAGCAAATATCCCGTCCATAAGAGGATATAGGCCAATGACTACCATGCCGATGATAGCCGGTACAGATAACTTTATCATGATCTGCCTAGGGCTTAATGTTAATAGATCATTACTATTTTTATTCATCTCCTATTCTTTCACTCTCCTTTTATTCTTTGATAATTGATAATATTAAATTTTCAAAGAATTTTCTATTTTTTATGAAATTTTCCCTAGTCTTTAATATTTCGCAAGACAATAAGCTTGAGTTGATTAGATCTGTTATCAAATCAAGTTTTTCACCTGTCGGAAATTCATAATTCTTATCTAAAAAAATCCTTCTCAATTTAGAAGTGGCTTTTATTTTTAACTCTTCATAAAGGTCCTTTAAATTATCATCTTCTTCTATGGCTTGGAGAAAGATAACATATATGGGAATAAACTCATTGTCAGCTAACATCTTGTCCACAATCATCTTAGCCATAAGCTCATCTGTTATCCTTCCCTCATATTCTTTAATTTTCTCTGCTATTAGATTTTCTCTATAAATATTTCCATTTGTCATTATGTCATAGAGGATTTCATTGGTTGAGCTATAGTGATGATAAAGTCCCCCTGTTGATAAACCTGACTTTTCTACTATATTTTGCATAGTAGTATCTTTAAATCCTTTTAAAGTAAAAAGCTCCATAGCCACCTTTTGTATTTGCCTCTTTCTTTCATCCGGACTTAATCTTATTCTTCTCATTCTGCTCTCTTTTCCCCTTTCATTTACCGACACTTATTTCTGTAGTAAATGATATCATTTATATGTTGTTTTTTCAAGATAAAAGCCTTTATTTGTGGTATAATTTTCTATATTATTTAATGATGCTGAATATTGCATAAGCAATTCATGTTCAAAACAGAGCAGCCATTTTTATGGTTGCTCTGTTTTCTTTTACTATAAATATTTAAGAATTTAAAAAAACAACTAATTTTATAAGGAGATGATTATATGGCAAATAGAGAAAGACCAAATGGAATTTATATCATGCTATCTGATGAGGAAAAAGAGATATTAAATGAAAAATATGAACTGTCAGCTTGTAAATCTTTAAGACAATTTATTTTAAAATGTATTCTGGAAAAAGAAGTTTTTGTACTTGATATGACTCCATTTAGAGAAATGTCTTCTTCTATAGGTAGGACAACGGGGTCAATTAATCAAATTGCTAAGCGAGCAAATCAAACTGGTATGATTTACAAAGAGGATATAGATGATTTAAAAATTTTGCTTGAAAAGCAGAACAAAATGATTGTGGAAATGAGAAGAAAACTTTTTAACTCGTCTGTTCCTTCTACTAACACCTTGGAGAAAAAGTAATGGCTATTACAAAAATTCACCCTATTAAATCTACTCTTAATTTAGCTTTGGATTATATTTTGGATAAGGATAAGACAGATGATAGGATTTTAATTTCTTCATTCCTATGTAATCCTAATACAGCTCATTTAGAATTTGAACAGACAAGAGCTGAATGCAATTCAAAAACTAAGGTTATAGCAAGACATTTAATACAAGCTTTTCTTCCAGGCGAAGTTACGCCAGACCTTGCTCATGAAATTGGTTTAAAACTTTGTGAAGAAACCTTAAAAGGTGAATATGAATATGTACTAACCACTCATGTAGATAAGGGGCATATTCACAATCATATCGTTTTTAATAATGTTAATTTTGAAACAGGTAAAGCTTACCAAAGTAATAAGAAATCTTATCATCAAATTAGAAACATAAGCGATGAGCTGTGTAAAAAATATCATCTTAGTGTTATTGATGAAGAATATAAACGATTTAAAGAACTTTACTCTACTAAAGGAAAATCCTACAAAGAATACATGGAATTTAAGAAAGGAACTTCTTGGAAATATAAATTAAAAGTAGCTATTGATAAGGCTGTTTTAAAATCCAATTCCTACGATGACTTTTTAAAAGTCATGGAAACATATAACTATGAAATTAAATTTGGCAAACACATAGCTTTTAGACACAAGGAGCAAACAAGATTTACCAGGGCAAAAACTATTGGTCCTGATTATACAGTAGAAAAAATTAAAGAACGAATAAAAAATCCTGATAAAAATAAATTGCACATATTGGACTATGACCTTGAAGAAAAGTCTCCTACTAATAGAAGATTAATAGATATAAGAAAAAATCCTAAAGTAAAAGAATCTAAAGGTTATGAAATATGGGCTAATAGATTTAATATGAAACTTACTGCCGAAACACTAAATGAACTAAGAAAATATAATATTAAGGACTACTCAGAATTGGAGAGTCTTATTCAAGATCAAGCTACAAAAAGACAGGGTATCCTGACTGAAATAAAAAATATTGAAATAGAAATGAAGAGTATTAAAGAAACAGTTGAAGAACTTCATGTTTTGAAAATTTATAAGAAAACTTATGATGCCCACAAATCAAATCCAGATGACAAAGATTTTTTTGATACCTATAAATATCAAATTATCAAATATGAAACTGCTTATAATAGTTTAAAAGAAAAAGAACTTGTTAAATCTAGTATTAGTTCTCTTTCAGAAAAATTTAAAAATTTATCTTCAGATAAAACTAAAAAAATGAAAGACTATGAAATGCTAAATTCTAAAATAAATGATTGCTACTCATTAAAGAAAACCATTGAACAATATCATGAAATAAATAAGGAAAGATACTAATGTTTTTTATTAATCTCTCATTTGTAGCAAGCACAGTAAGTGCATATGCACTTAC